>CAIYKK010000467.1 GCA_903926695.1 uncultured Burkholderiales bacterium | reverse complement strand
GCGCGGCCTGCCGCTGGAAATGACCGCGAGCAACCTCACCGCCATGACGCAGGCGGCGCAAAAATCCGGGGCCAAGGTGCTGCTTGTCGGCATGCAGGTGCCGCCCAACTACGGCAGCGCCTACAGCGCCGGTTTTTCCAGCCTGTTTGCCAGCGTGGCCAAGGCTGAAAAAGCCGCGCTGGTGCCGTTTTTCTTCAAAGGCATTGCCGACGGGGACGGCGCGAGCGCCAACTTCCAAGCCGACCGCATTCACCCCAACGAGTCCTCGCAAGCCAGAATGCTGGCCAATGTGTGGCCCGAACTGAAAAAGATCATCCCGTGAGCCTTGAGAGAATTAACGCTGCCGACGCGCTCGGCCAGCTGAGCCATTTTTCCGACATCATCGACGCTAGATCCGAAGGCGAATACGCCGAAGACCGTCTGCCCGGCGCGGTGAACTGGCCCAGCCTGCACGACGAAGAGCGAAAAATCGTCGGCACCAAGTACAAACAAATCAGCCAGTTCGAGGCGAAAAAGCTGGGCGCAGCACTGGTGGCCAAAAATATCGCCGAACACATTCAGCGCGACGTGCTGGACAAGCCCAGAGAATGGCAGCCTCTCGTGTATTGCTGGCGCGGCGGCAAGCGCAGCGGCTCGCTGGCGCTGATTCTGGACCAGATCGGTTTTAAGGTGACGCTGGTCGATGGCGGCTATAAGGCCTTCAGGGCGGCGCTGGTGGCCGATTTGCCGCAGTTGGCTGCACGGCATCACTACCGCGTCGTCTGCGGCCCCACGGGCTCGGGCAAGACGCGGCTGCTGCAGGCGCTGCAGGCGCAGGGCGCGCAGGTGCTGGACCTCGAAGCGCTGGCGAATCACCGCAGTTCGGTGCTGGGCATGATTCCGGGCGTGGCGCAACCGAGCCAGAAGGCTTATGACAGCCGCATCTGGGAAATGCTGCGCAGTTTTGATCCGGCTCGCCCGGTGTATATCGAAAGCGAAAGCAAAAAAGTCGGCAATGTCGCTGTGCCAGAAGGGCTGATCACGGCGATGCGCGCCAGTCCTTGTCTGCGCGTGGATCTGGCGGAAGACGAGCGCGTCGCGCTGCTGCTGGAAGACTACGATTTTTTCGTCCAGGACATCGAGTTTTTCTGCGACCGTCTTGGCGTGCTGACCGAAGCGCGCAGCAAGGCCACGGTGCAGGACTGGCAGGCACGCGCCCGCAGCGGCGATGTGGCCTCGGTGGTGCGCGAACTGCTGGTGCGGCATTACGACCCCGGCTATCTGCAGTCGATGGAGCGCAACTTCAGCCAGTACGCGGAGGCGCGCACGCTGGTGCCGCAGGATCACAGCGTGGCGGCGATGACCGCGCTGGCCGCATCGCTGCTGGCCGAGTCTTGAGTACAAAAAAACCCGGCACACCTGTGACGGTGATGCCGGGTTGGCAGGCTGGGCCGCTGCTGATTCGCTCAGTGGGGCCGGGCTGGTTGCACAGGCGCGAGGCGTCTATCTCAGGAAGCAGATTCCGCAGGCGGAGTTGCTGGCTGGTCCGCGCTGGACAAGTCTGGCGCTTGAGCGCCGTCATCGGCTGCATCGTCGGGTTTGCCTTCGACTTTGCGCTTGAGTTTGTCTTCTTTTTTACGTTTTTTCGCAAGCTCCTTCTGGCGCTTTTCGTAGGAATAATTGGGAGTTGCCACAGCTTAGCTTTCTTGAATGATTAGCCCTTACTGTAATGCATTGCCACCGGGCGCTTGTTACATCCTTTTCAGCGCCTGGGCGATGTCCGCTTGCAGGTCCGCCACGGCCTCCAGACCGACCGAAAAGCGCACCAGTCCGCCCGCGTGCGGCCAGGGTTTCACGGTGCGCAACGTGGGCATGTCGTAAGGCACGCACAGGCTCAGCGGCCCGGCCCAGCTGTAGCCGATTTTGAAAAGCTGCAGGCTGTCGCAAAACTGGTCGATCTGCGCCGGGGTGAATTCGGGCTTGAACACGGCGCTAAACAGGCAGGCGGCGGCGCTGCAGTCGCGCTTCCAGACTTCATGGCCGGGCGAGCCGGGCAAGGCCGGGTGCAGCACGGCGGCGATCTGCGGCTGGGTTTGAAGCCAAACGGCGAGCTGGCGCGTTGCGGCGTCTTGAGCGGCGTAGCGCAGCGCAATGCTGTTCAGGCCGCGCAGCACCAGTTCGGCATCGTTGCCGCTCACGCCGTAGCCCACGCGCATGTGGCAAAAATGAATGCGGTGGTGCAGCGCCTCGCTGTTCGTGACCACTGAGCCCATCAGCACGTCCGCGCCGCCGCTCGGGTATTTGGTCAGCGCCTGCACGGAGATATCGGCGCCCAGCGTGAACGCGTTGAACGCCAGCCCCGCGCCCCAGGTGTTGTCCAGGGCCGTGACTGCGCCTTGCGGGTGCGCTTGGGCGCTGGCGTTGTGCGCCTTGACCGCAGCGACCAGCGCGGGAATATCGGCAAACTCCAGCGTGATGGAGCCGGGAGCTTCCAGCCAGACCAGCCGCGTTTTGGCACTGAGTTTGGCGGCTAAGTCCGCCGGGTTCATGGCATCGTAAAACTGGTGGCTGATGCCCCACGCGGCCAGTTCGGCCTCGGCAAACGCCTTGTTCGGGCCGTAGGCGTTGTCGGGAATCAGAACTTCGTCGCCCGAGGCCAGAAAAGCCATATCGACCAGCACGATGGACGCCAGGCCGCTGGGTACCAGCGTACAAAAGCGTCCGCCTTCGAGCGTGGCGATGCGCTCTTCCAGCGTGAACGTGGTGGGCGTGCCGTGCAGGCCGTAGGTGTAGCCGGTTTTGTGCTTCCAGTCGCGGCTGCGCAGGGCGGCCACGCTGGGAAAAACGATGGTGGAAGCTTTGTGAACCGCTGGCGCCACCGCGTCAAAGTCGGCGGGCGGGCGGTACGGATGGTGAATCAGCTGGGTGGATAAATTGCTCATCCACTCATGTTAACGGTCAGGCGCGAACTAGACCTTCCACTTGTCCATCAACTGCGTCGGGGAGAGTGCATCGTAGCTCTCGAACGGCTGGTGAATCCACGGATTCGTAGGCAGCAGTTCGACGGAATAGTCGGGCTCAAAACACGACGCGCCTTTGGTCCAGATCACGGCGCTGCGCAGTTCGGTGATCGGCGGGTAGTTGCTGCGTAATTGGCTGATCACGGCGCGGAGCGTCAGGCCGGAGTCGGCCAGATCGTCCACCAGGAGCACTTTGCCGGCAATTTCGCCCTTGGGTGTGGTGATGAAGCGGGCGATGTCCAGATTGCCCTGCACCGTGCCCGCGTCGGCGCGGTAGGAGCTGGTGGACATGATGGCCAGCGGTTTGTCGAAAATGCGCGACAAAATATCACCGGGGCGCATGCCGCCACGGGCCAGGCACAGGATGGTATCGAACTCCCAGCCGGACTGATGGACCTTGATGGCCAGTTTTTCGATCAGGTTGTGGTACTCGTCATAGCTGACGTAGAGATGCTTGCCGTCTTCGGTCAACATGGAAATAGCTCCTGATAAAAGGACGGCTGCCGCGCCCGGCTCAAGGGGGCGATGGCAGCCTGGGATTTCTGAAAATGGGGATTTAGACGGCGTAAGGGTTACGCAGCAAGATGGTGTGGTCGCGGTCCGGGCTGGTCGAGATCATGTGAATCGGCACGCCGGTGACTTCCTCAATGCGCTGCAGGTAGCGCTGGGCGGCGGGCGGCAGCTTGTCGTATTCCGTCACGCCGACGCTGCTCTGGCTCCAGCCGGGCAGGGTTTCGTAAATCGGTGTGCAGCGGGCGATGTCGTCAGCGCCCATTGGCAGGATGTCGGTGACTTCGCCGTCGAGTTCGTAGCCGGTGCAGAGTTTGAGTTCTTCGAGGCCGTCGAGCACGTCGAGCTTGGTGATGCACAGGCCGGACAGGCCGTTGACCTGCGCCGAGCGCTTGAGCAGCGCGGCATCAAACCAGCCGCAGCGGCGGCTGCGCCCCGTTGTCACGCCTTTTTCGGCTCCGACGGTGCTCATGTGGTAGCCGGGCGTGCCTTCGACTTCCCAGTCCAGCTCGGTCGGGAACGGGCCGCCGCCGACGCGGGTGCAGTACGCCTTGGTGATGCCCAAGATGTAATGCAACATGCCGGGGCCGACGCCGGAACCGGCAGCGGCATTGCCCGCCACGCAGTTGCTCGACGTCACATACGGATAAGTGCCGTGGTCCACGTCGAGCAGCGTGCCTTGCGCGCCTTCAAACAGCAGATTCGCGCCCGCCTTGTGCGCGTCGTTGAGTTCACGCGACACGTCGGCCATCATCGGCTTGAGCAGCTCGGCGTGGCGCATGGCTTCGTCATAGACGGCCTGAAACTGCACTTCGCCATCTTGCATGTACGGAGCCAAGCCGGGGCCGAAGTCGAAGGCTTTGGCGTTCAAAAAGCCGGTCAGCACAAAGTTGTGCAGCGTCAGCAGCTCGCGCAGTTTGGCGGCAAAACGCTCGGGGTATTTCAAATCCTGCACGCGCAGAGCGCGGCGGGCGATTTTGTCTTCGTAGGCCGGGCCGATGCCGCGTCCGGTGGTGCCGATTTTTTCGGTGCCGCCTTGTTCGCGGAAGGCTTCTCTAGCAATGTCCAGCGCCGCGTGGAAGGGCAAAATCAACGGACAGGCTTCGCTGATGCGCAGGCGCGAGCGCACTTCGACACCGGCTTTTTCGAGGCCCGCGATTTCTTCAAACAGCTTGGCCGCCGACAGCACCACGCCGTTGCCGATGTAGCACTTGACGCCGGGGCGCATGATGCCGCTGGGGATCAGGTGCAGTGCGGTTTTGACGCCGTTGATAACCAGCGTGTGGCCCGCGTTGTGGCCACCCTGGAAACGCACCACGCCTTGGGCGCTTTCGGTGAGCCAGTCCACCAGCTTGCCTTTACCTTCGTCGCCCCACTGGGTGCCCACGACCACGACGTTGCGGCCGGTGGCTGCGCTTGGTTTGTTTGTCATTTCACTTCTCTTTAAGGTTCAAAGGGATAAAGCCGCCCGGCCTGTGGCCTGTCGCACGGCTTGTTGTGCCGCTTTTTGTGCGGCTTGTTAGCTCAATTCCGGGGCTGTACCACCCATTGACCGGCGCTCAAGACCAGTTCACGGTCGCAGTCAAACTCGTTGACTTCGTGCTCGTGGCCGGGCAGCACGCAGGCGACGGTTTCGCCAGCGGCGCGCAGGCGGACAATGGCAGCGCGCAGGGCCGCATCGCCGCCCCAAGGCGCGCAGATGGCCGCTCTGAGCGCGGGCGGCGGCAAAACGCTGACCAACTCTTTGAGGTCCAGGCTGAAGCCTGCAGCGGGCCGGTTGCGCCCAAACACGGCGCCGACTTCGTCGTAGCGCCCGCCACGGACCAGTTCAGCGCCCTGCCCGTACATGGCAAAACGCGGGCCGCTGTAATAGGCGTAGCCGCTCAGGTCGGCCAGGTCAAAGCTGACGCGCACATCGTCGCCAACCTGAGAAGCGAGCCAGCGCAGATTACGGATGGCATCCTGAATGCCGGGCAGCGCCGGGAGAACTTTTTCAGCCTCGTCGAGCACTTTATCGTCGCCGTACAGCTGCAGCAGGGCTTTGAGGCCGTCGCGGGCCGCTGGCGAAATGGCATCCTGAAGGCTGGTGGTCAGGCTGGCCAGCTCGCTGGCGTCTTTGGCGGCGAGCGCGGCGTGAATCTGAGCCAGCATGTGGGGATGAAGCGCGGTTCCGGCCAGCAAGCTGGTGACGATGCGCACATCGGCCATGTCCACCAGCAGGCCGCTTACGCCAGCGGCTTTCAGGCAGTCCAGCGCCAGCAGTTGCGTCTCTAAATCAGCTTCCAGACCGGCGTGACCGTAAATTTCGGCACCGAACTGCAGCGGCTCACGGGTGGCGTGGGGCCGCTCGGCGCGGGTGTGCAGCACCGGGCCGCAGTAGCACAGGCGGGCGACTCCGGGGCGGTTGAGCAGATGCGCGTCAATGCGGGCGACTTGCGGCGTGGTGTCAGCGCGCAGGCCCAGCGTGCGGCCCGAGAGCTGATCAACCAGTTTAAAAGTCTGCAGGTCCAGCGCTTCACCGGTGCCGGTGAGCAGCGATTCGAGGTGTTCGAGCAGCGGCGGCATGACCAGCTCGTAACCGTAACTGCGGGCAGTGTCCAGAAAGAGACGGCGCAATTCTTCGATGTGACGCGCCTCGGAAGGCAGGACATCGGCAATTTGATCGGGCAATTGCCATGATGACGACCAGGCGGGCATTGTGATTTTCAGGGCTGTTAAAAAAGCGATTTTACCGGGCTTGAGGCCGCTTTCGCCGGATCAGCGTCAGGATAGAGTGGTGCGGCAAAAATAGGCCCGCCGACTTTGCACTGAAAGACAGCGAAAACAGCCCTGAAAACCGACGTGATTCAGGTCAGCAGCGCCAGCGAAATCAGGCCGATGACAATGCTGCAGAGCCCGAAAAAACGGATTTGCCCATTGCTCATGGCCAGCATCTGCTCAAACAGGCGACGCCAGCCGCCCGGTGAAATCAAGGGCAGCAGCCCTTCAAACACCAGCAGCAGCGCCATAGCTTGCCAGAGCGTTTCGCTGTTCACTCGGCGCAGCGCTTATTTTTTCGCCGATGCGCCAGCGCCGCTGCCCGAGCCGCGCATGGCCTTGAAAAAGTCGGATGAAGGATCGACCACCATCACGTCGCCTTTTTTATCAAAGCTGGATTTATAGGCTTCCAGACTGCGGTAAAACTGGGCGAACTGCGGGTCTTTGCCAAACGACTGCGCAAACGTGCGGGCCGCTTCGGCATCGCCCTCGCCCTTGATTTTCTGGGCTTCGCGGTAGGCGTTAGCGACTGTGATCTCGCGCTGGCGATCCGCGTCGGCGCGGATTTTTTCGCCTTCAGCCGCACCTGTCGAGCGCAACTCATTGGCCACGCGCTTGCGCTCGGCCTCCATGCGACGGTACACCGACTCGGTAATCGCTTCAACGTAATCGACGCGGGTGATGCGCACATCAATCACATCGACGCCCCAAGGCTTGCCGCCGCGCACCACGCCGAGCACTTCTTTTTTCACATCGGTCATGAGCTGCTCGCGCTTGAGTGAGAGCAAATCCTTGACCGTGCGCCGGTTGATTTCTTCCTGAAACGCGTTGCGAACCACCCGGTTGAGCTGATTGGCACCGGTTTTTTCGTCCAGACCGACGTTGCGGATGTACTCCGACGGGTTGGTGATGCGCCAGCGCACGTACCAGTCAATCACCACGCGCTGCTTTTCGGCGGTCAGCATGGGTTCCTGGTCGGTGCTTTCCAGCGTCAGCAAACGCCGGTCGATGTAAGAAACGTTCTGAAACGGCGGGGGCAGTTTGAAGTTTAGCCCCGGCTCCAGCACCACTTCCTTGATCTGGCCGAGCGCGTACACCACGCCAAACTGGCGCTGATCGACGACAAACAGCATGGAGCTGAGCAGCGCCAGGCCCACCAGCAATGAAGAAACGACAAGTCCAACTCTGTTCACTTTTTGTTTTCCTTAGCGGGTTTCACGTTCGCGGGTGCGCGCGGCATCGCGGCTGCGGGGGTCCAGAGGCGCAGGGGCTGGCGGCGTCACGGCAGGAGCAGCGCCAGCGGGAGGCTGCGCACTGTCAGCAGCCGCGCCAGACGAAGACATTTGCATGATTTTATCGAGGGGCAAATACAGCAAATTGGAGCCGTTGCGCGAATCGACCAGCACTTTGGTGACATTGGTGTACACCTGCTGCATCGTGTCCGTGTACATGCGGTCGCGGGTAACCTGGGGCGCTTTTTGGTATTCGGTCAGAATGGAGCTGAAACGCTCGGCGTCGCCCTGCGCCTGCGCAACGATGCGCGCCTTGTAGGCGTCAGCCTCTTCTTTCAGACGCGAAGCCGAACCGACGGCGCGGGGCACCACGTCGTTGGCGTAGGCCTGCGCTTCATTTTTGGCGCGCTCGCGCTCCTGACCGGCCTTGAGCACATCGTCGAACGCGGCCTGCACCTGCTCAGGCGGGCGCACGCCGCTTTGCTGCAGATTGATGGCGACCACTTCCACGCCCACTTTATAGCGGTCGAGAATGGTCTGCATCAGCACCCGCACGCGTGGCCCGATCTGGTCGCGCTCTTCGGCCAGCGCCAGGTCCATCTTCATCTTGCCGACGACTTCGCGCACGGCGGTTTCGGCGGCCTGAACGACGGCGGCAGCGGGATCTTTGCTTTCAAACAGATAGGCACGTGCATCGCTCAGGCGGTATTGCACGGCGAATTTGATTTCGACAATGTTTTCGTCTTCCGTCAGCATGGCCGAGTCGCGCAGACCTGTGGCCTTGATGACCAGATCGCGGCCCACATCGACCGAGCGGATCTGCGTGACCACCACGATTTCATGGCGCTGCACCGGGTAAGGCAGGCGCCAGTTGAAACCGGCGCCCACGGTTGAGTGATAGCGTCCAAACTGGGTAATGACCGCCTGCTGGCCTTCCTGGACAATAAAAAAGCCCGTACCCAGCCAGATCAGCCCGGCCGCGCTAACGATCAGGCCCACGCCAATACCGGCGCTTTTCATGTCGGGCTGAAATCCACCGCCATTGCCGCCTGGGTTACCTTGGTTGCCGCCGCCGGGGCTGGTGTCGTTTTTTGCGCCGCCAAACAAGCCGCCGAGCTTGCGGTTGAAATCGCGCCAGAGTTCGTCGAGGTCAGGCGGCCCCTGATTCGGGCCTTGGCCCTGTGAACGACTGTCGGGGCGGGAGGGCTGCTTGTCCTCACGCGGTGCCTCGGGCGTGGCCTGGCCAGACGGGGATTTGTCTTCGTCCCGGCCCCAACGCGGATCATTGAGGTTGAACATGCCTTGGGCGCGTTGTTTGAGCCAACCCGGAAGGGTTGTCAACGTCTGCAGCACGGGATTCAAATTCATGGAATGAAACTCACTTTTTTATTACCAACATTGTGCCTAATGACACGCCCCGTCGGGCGAGGTCACAGGCTGTCAAGAATTTCGTCTGGCTGCATGGTCCCGGCGTGGCTGGCCAACAACTGGCGCAGCAGCGGCAGGCCTTCACCCATCTGCGCACTCACAAAAACACGCTCGACGCTGCGACTGGAGCCTTCAAAGGCTTCGCGCAGGTCAAACATGTCCTGCATATGCAGAGGTAGGCAACCGTTTTCAATAGCATCGAGCTTGTTAAAGACGAGTATCTGGGGAACATCGGCCGCGCCGATTTCCGACAGCACGCGCTGCACCTGCTCGATCTGCTCCAGATAGTCGGGATTGGCGCCATCGACCACATGCAGCAGCAAATCGGCATCGACCGCTTCCTGCAGCGTGGCTGCAAAGGCATCAATCAGCCCGTGCGGCAGATCGCGGATAAAACCCACCGTGTCCGACAGCGACACCGAACGTGCCGTGTCGCCCAAATAGAGCTGGCGCGTGGTGGTGTCTAACGTGGCAAAAAGCTGATCGGCGGCATAAGCCTTGGCCTTAACCAGCGCATTGAACAGCGTCGATTTGCCCGCATTGGTGTAACCCACGAGCGAGATCATGAACGAGTTGCGCCGGTCGCGCTGCCTGCGTTGGGTCTGGCGCTGCTTTTTGACTTTCGCCAGGCGCTCTTTGGTGCGCTTGATGGCGTCGCCAATCATGCGTTTATCCAGCTCAATTTGCTTTTCGCCGGGGCCGCCCCGCACGCCAGCGCCGCCGGTCTGGCGCTCCAGATGGGACCAGCGCCGCACCAGACGTGTGGACACGTACTGAAGCCGCGCTAATTCCACCTGCAGCTTGCCTTCGTGGCTGCGGGCGCGCTGGGCGAAGATTTCGAGAATTAATAGCGTGCGGTCATTGACCGGCATTTCCAGATGCCGCTCCAGATTGCGCTGCTGCGCCGGACTGAGCGACTGGTCGAACAAAACCTCAGTGGCGCCTGTTTCCAGCGCCAGCATCTTGATTTCGTCGGCCTTGCCCGATCCGATGAACAGCGCCGCATCGGGCGCCCTGCGCTTGCAGGTGACGCGCCCGACAGGCTGAAGGCCCGCAGTTTGCGCGAGCAAACCGAGTTCCTGCAAACCAGCATCAAAATTGGGAAGACCGAGATCAACCCCTACCAGAAGGGCGAGCGCTTGTATTTTCACCTGAACGTCGTGCGAACTCAGTGCGGGGAAACTTCGTCGGAGTCAGCGGTCGAAAAGTTCACAGCACGCCCTGGAACAATGGTGGAAATCGCGTGCTTGTAAACCATCTGCGTGACCGTGTTGCGCAGCAAGACCACATACTGGTCAAACGACTCAATTTGGCCCTGCAGTTTGATCCCGTTGACGAGATAAATAGAAACAGGCACATGCTCGCGACGCAAGGTGTTGAGGAATGGGTCCTGCAAGAGCTGACCTTTGTTATTGCTCACGATATTTTCCGTGTTCAAGAGTGGATGGAGCTTGACCTTAACACACCTGCCGAGGGCAGGCGTATAGGCTCAAGCCTATTCTTTGTTTTTAAAAGGATTCTCGGAGGTCTTGAGCTGGATGCGCAAAGGTGTGCCCACCAAGTCAAACTCTTTGCGGAAACGCCCTTCGAGATAGCGTTTGTAAGACTCGGTAACATGTTCCAGCGAATTGCCGTGAATGATGATGATGGGCGGATTCATGCCGCCCTGATGCGCATAGCGCAGCTTGGGACGGAAAACGCCCGAGCGCTGGGGTTGCTGGAACTGCACCGCTTCGAGCAGCAGGCGCGTGAGCACCGGCGTGGACATCTTGCGGTTGGCCGAAGCGTGGGCCTGAATAATCGACTTCCAGACCGGGCCCAGCCCCTGGCGCTTGATCGCCGAAATATGGTGAATCGCGGCAAACTTCAGGAAACCCAGCCGGGTTTCAATCGAGCGCTCCAGCATTTCGCGCTGGTAAGAATCGACCGCATCCCACTTGTTGATGGCCAGCACCACGGCGCGGCCATTTTCCAAAATGTAACCTGCGATGTGCGCGTCCTGGTCGGTCACGCCCTGCGTGGCGTCGAGGAGCAGTAGCACCACGTTGGAGTTTTCAATCGCCTGCAGCGTTTTGACGACTGAAAATTTTTCAATCGCTTCAAAAACTTTTCCTTTGCGGCGCAGTCCGGCGGTGTCGATCAGCTCAAATTTCTGGCCATGATGCTCAAACGGCACCGAAATCGCATCCCGCGTCGTGCCAGGCAGGTCGAACGCCACCAAGCGCTCTTCGCCCAGCCAGGTGTTGATCAAGGTGGATTTGCCAACGTTCGGGCGGCCTGCGACGGCCAGCTTGATGATGCTGGGGTCTTGCGGCTCGATCTCCGGCTCTTCAGGCAGGTTCAGCGGCGCTAAGGCCAGCTCGACCAGCGTGCGCATGCCTTGGCCATGCGAGGCAGCAACCGGCAGCACTTGGCCCAGCCCCAGCTCAAAGAACTCGGAGAACTGGAAGTCCTGTGTCATGCCTTCGGCTTTGTTGGCCGTCAGCACCGTGGGTTTACCCAGCTTGCGCAGGTATTTGGCGATGTCGTGATCCTGCGCGCTGATGCCCGCACGGGCATCGACGACAAAAATCACCACATCAGACTCGGCCACGGCCTGGCGGGTCTGCTTGGCCATTTCCTTGTAAATGCCGGACGTGGCATCGGGCTCGAAGCCGCCGGTGTCGATGACGATGTACTCGTGTACGCCGAGCGAGCCGTTGCCGTAATGACGATCACGCGTCAGTCCGGCAAAATCGGCGACGATGGCGTCGCGCGTTTTGGTCAGCCGGTTAAAAATCGTTGACTTGCCCACATTCGGGCGGCCAACTAACGCAATGACAGGTTTCATGGATCAAGTTTCTGGCAGGAATTGCCGTTATTCGGGTTTAAAACCGTAAACGCCGCCATTGTGGGTGACTGCAATCAGGGTGGTACCCGCAAGCACCGGGGCGGCGGCAATGGCCGAGCCGTCGGTAGGCAAGCGGTCGAGCAAGGAGCCGTCTTCGCGAGACAGCAGATGGAGAAAACCGGTGGCGTCGCCAATCACCACCGAGCGCCCCGCCGACAGTGG
>CAIYKK010000466.1 GCA_903926695.1 uncultured Burkholderiales bacterium | reverse complement strand
GTAATGCGCCCCATGTCCAGAAAATCTTCCACGCTGACACTTTCTGCCGCAGGAATGCGCAGATTGAGCGCCTCGATTTGCACAGCCGGAATGTTGAGTTGACCGTAGCTTTCCGATTGCTGGCTCAAGGCTTGCGCGGTTTTTGCCAGCGATTCACGCACGGCCTGCGCGCCTTTGTCCATCAACTGATTCCATTGCGTTTCTTGATGAACCGCTTGCGCCTGTTGCTCAAGCTGAACATCCAGGGCGCTGCGCTCCTTGGCAATCAGCAAATTGGCTTGATGCTCTGCCTGGGTTCTGTCCGCTGTGGCCTGTTCATATAACTTGGTTTTCAGCGCCATCAAAGTTTGCCGGCGTTCCAGCAACTCGGCATGAAGTTGGGCCACTTCGGCTTCGCTTTGCGTCTCGCAGGCACGTTGCAAATCGGCGTTTTGACCAAGGGCATTTTCCAGAACGGGACGCACTTCGGCCTGAAAGCGCTTTTGGCGAATGGCGCTCACGTCATCCCGCGTGCGGGTGATGAAGTCGATGATTTCTTCGCGCCCCAGACCGGCTTTGCTGACCGCGCTCAGGCGGCGCTTGAGGCCGGTTTGTTTTTGAATATCGGCAGACCAGGCTTCGAGTGACGGCGCTTTCTCTCCCTTGGCGATGGCGTCTTCCACCACGTCCCAGCGAGTCACCAAAATTTTGACTTGTTTGGCGTTTTGGCGGATGCGGGTCAGCAGCTCAATGTCTTTGGCGGCAGGCCCGGTGGGGTTGAGCAGGTACAACACCGCGTCAGATTGCTGAATTTGCGTGAGCGTGAAATCGCGGTTCGCGCTGGACATGCTGCCCGTGCCCGGCAAGTCGATGATGCTCACGCCTTTTAACCAATCCAGCGGCTGTTGCAACACAGCGCAGGCCGCTCCTTCGGGCGCCTGGGTGGTGGCGGCGGCAAACGCTTCGTCATTCAGCGCGGTGATGCTGCCGTCTTGGCCCACAAGCTGCATGGCGCGCTGCGCGCCGTATTCGATGAACGTGGGCAAGGCGGTGGTTTCTTCCAGCGAAGCTTGCAGCACGGAGTCATTCATCAGCATGTTGAGCAAGCTGCTTTTCCCGACAGAAAAAGCGCCGACCAGCGATAACTTCAAAGGCGTTGTCGCTTGCAAAGTCGATGCAGCCAGTTCATTCAGCGCAGCATGCCAGTCAGCAGGTAAGCAGGCTTGCAAATCGGCAAGGGTGATGGGTTTTGATGTGTTCGTGGTCATACAAAGTTTTTTAAAAAGGCATGGCTGAAAAACGGTTGTCGCTGGCAGCCAGTTTGAGGAGCTGCACATCGTGCGTCAGTACGGTGGCCTAGTGTGTGGCGGCGCAGGCCATGACAATGGCATCCGGCAATTTGAGGGATTTACTCTGGCGAATTTCAATAATCAGTGCCATTAGAGCCGAATTACCTCCCAGTAAATCCACCACGGCAATGCGTTGCAGTAATTCGTTAAAAAGCTGCCGGTCAATCTCGCTCAATCCGTCAAAGCCTAAAAACTCCAGCACATTGATGACTGAGACGCCCAGCCAATCGGCTGACTCCACCGTGGCGAGCAAATCTGCATGCCCTTGCAACAAGGCTACCAGCGCATTGGTATCGAGCAAATACCGTTTGGTGCCATCGGCGTTACCAAGCATCGCGCTGCGCCCGTTGTGCCTGAACGGCATCGCCCGTCCATTGCAAGCGGCCCACCAGATCGCGGAACTGGTAGCGGGGTTTTGGCGCGTTGTTCGCATTGGGCACCGCTTGGGGCGCGGGGGCGACAGGAGCGATAGGGGTGGCAAACTCCATCACCACCAACACTTTTTGGGACGGCAAAAAATCAGGCGGTGCAGCACCCAGCCAGCGCAGTTGATTGCCCTGAAGCTCTGCGGAATAACTTTGCAACATAGGAGATTTCTTTCAGTTGGGTTGAATCAGGTTAGTTCTTGTGTCGCCTTTGGCGTTACGCGGCGTGCAAGCGTTTCAGAGTCATGCGTTGAACATCCTGGATGTCTTTCAAGCCCTGCTCCAAACTGGCGCGCTTGGCGTTGATGGCGGCTTCACCTTCTTGGAGTAATTTTTGAATGGATTGCTTTTGCGCGACTTCGGCATTCAGCGGCTCCAGCAGCTTTTCATCAATGGCAGCTTTGAGTAAATGCGCTTGTTCGGTGAAGGTAGGCTTGACGGTTTCTTTGGTGTAGATGTCCAGCATATTAATGGCTTCGTTGAGTTGCCTAAGGGTTTCACCGCGCAATTTATCGACGGTTTCGGCCACCATGTTTTTTTCCCACTCTTTTTGCTTTTGCTGGGCTTCGCGTAACTTTTTCTCTTGCTTGTCAGCTTCTTGTTGTGCCCGTTTGGTGGCTCTTTCGACACTCATGCGCTGCCCAGTTTT
>CAIYKK010000465.1 GCA_903926695.1 uncultured Burkholderiales bacterium | reverse complement strand
CGGCGGGCGGTATCGGCTTGGGGCTGAGACCAAGCGCTCCAGCCGGTCAGCGCGCCGCTCACATTTTCCAGGCTGATGCAGTCCACCGGGCAGACCGGAATGCACAGTTCGCAGCCGGTGCAGTTTCGCTCGATGACTGTGTGCATCAGCTTGTGGCTTCCCAAAATGGCGTCGGTCGGGCAGGCTTTGATGCACAGTGTGCAGCCAATGCACCAGGCTTCGTCAATGACGGCCACTGTGCGCGGACCTTCTGCGCCGTGGGCGGGATTCAGGGGCAGTGCGGGCAGGCCGATGATGCGTGCGAGGCGCTGCACGCCTTGCGCGCCGCCGGGCGGGCACTGGTTGATGGTTGCTTCGCTGGAAACAATGGCCTGCGCGTAGGCCGCGCAATCGGGGTAACCGCAGCGCGTGCATTGTGTTTGGGGCAATGCCGCGTGGATGCGTTCAAAAAGGGAGCGGTTGTCGGGGGAGTTCACCCGCCTATTGTCCCATCGGGCGGGGCTTGGCCAGCCCCGCCATGCTTTGCCAGTGTGTTAGCTGGTGAACTTGGTGTCCGCCGCGTCGCCCTGGGCTTGCGGGCTTGCGTCAGACGCTGCCGTCACGGCATCGGACGCCGTGCTGTCAGCCTGTTTGGCTTTGGCCGAAGCGGTGGATTTGACCGCCGCTTTTTTGGCGGCGCGCGGCACGATGGTGGCTTCCACGGTTTGTGTGTCCGGTGCCAGCGGTGCGGGCAGCGCCGGGGCGGCGCTTTGCGTCAGCGGCGCGTTTTGCTCAAGAATGAAGGCCTTGACGGACGGATAGACCACTTCGCGCCAGCGCCGACCGCTGAAAATGCCGTAGTGGCCCGCGCCCATCGCGTCGAGATGCTTTTTCTGCGTTTCCGGCACGCCGCTGCACATGTCCAGCGCCGCACGGGTCTGGCCGGTGCCCGAAATGTCGTCCAGCTCGCCTTCGACCGTCATGACGCCGGTGGTGGTGATGTCGCCCGGCTTGACGCGCTCCAGCTGGCCATCGACCGACATCACATCCCAGGTGCCGTTGACCAGCTTGAATTCCTGAAACACCGTCTTGATGGTTTCCAGGTAGTAATCGGCGTCCATGTCGAGCACGGCGTTGTATTCGTCATAGAACTTGCGGTGCGCTTCGGTGCTGGCACCGTCGCCCTTGATCAGGTTCTTGAAGTAGTCGTAATGGCTGGACGCGTGGCGATCCGGGTTCATCGCCACAAAGCCTGTGTGCTGCAAAAAGCCGGGATAAACGCGGCGGCCCGCGCCGGGGAAGCTGCTGGGCACGCGGTAAATCACATTGTTTTCAAACCACTCGTAAGGCTTGGCGGTGGCCAGGTTGTTCACGGCGGTGGCCGACAGGCGCGCATCAATCGGGCCGCCCATCATGATCATCGACAGCGGCGTGGTTTCGCCACGCGAGGCCATCAGCGAGATGGCGGCAAACACCGGCACCGTGGGCTGGCACACGCTGATGACGTGGCAGTTGCCGTACTTGCCTTGCAGGTGGCGGATGAATTCCTGCACGTAGTTGACATAGTCGTCGAGGTGGAAAGCGCCGTCGGACAGCGGCACATTGCGCGCATTTTTCCAGTCGGTGATATAGACCTTGTGGTCCTTGAGCATGGTCTTGACGGTGTCGCGCAGCAAGGTTGAATAGTGGCCCGACAGGGGCGCCACGACCAGCACGGCGGGCTGGCCCTTGAGTTTTGCCAGCGTCGGCAGGTCGTCGGTGAAGCGTTTGAAGCGGCGCAGCTCACAAAACGGCTTGTCCACTTCGACGCGCTCGTCAATGGCCAGGCTCACGCCGTCGGAATCGACCGAGCGAATGTCAAACGAGGGCTTTTCGTAGTCCTTGCCCAGACGGTAGATCAGGCTGTAGCCCGCCGAAACGCGCTGAGCGAAGGGGCTTTTGCCTACAGGCGATGAAGTGTTGCTGTAGAGCTTTGCCGCTGCCTGGGCAAAGTCAACAAACGGCTCCATCAGCGTGCGCTGGGATTCATAGATTTGGTACAGCATAAGAACAACCCCTTTGGTGTGAATTTCGGATAAATCGAAATATGTTGCAGTGCAATATAACAGGCGTTGCCATGCCCGAATTAGAGGGAAATTACCAATGTTGCAAAGCTTCGCATTTTTTCCTTTCCAGAGCCGCCGCATCAATTTCTGTAACCTGCCGTACACGAGAACCAGCGCGGCTTGCCCGCTGTCGGGAGGCGCAAGAATTGTCTGGCCCGGTGCGGAAGTGGGGGTGGCGTTTAAGATATCAACCGTTCAGACTTGGGCGGATTTGTGTGCTTCAAGTTCTCTTTTACAGGATCATTTCATGTCGCTTTCCTCCGCTGCCGCCGCCCTTGACCAGCTGGCCTGCCTGAAAAAATCGGATCGGATGCCGGTGTTGTTTATCGGTCACGGCAGTCCGATGAATGCGCTGGAGGGCAACGAATACTTTCGCAGCTGGCAGGCGCTGGGCGCGCAGTTTGGCTCGCAGCGGCCCCGCCCACAGCTCATATTGTGCATTTCGGCGCACTGGCTCACTCAGGGCTGGCAGCTGACGGCGATGGCGCAGCCCAAAACGATTCATGACTTTGGCGGCTTCCCGCAGGAGTTGTTTGACCAGCAGTACCCCGCGCCCGGCGATCCGGCGGCGGCCCGTGCGCTCAGCTTGCTGGTGCGCCAGCGCGCCTCCATGCCGCTGGGGCTGGATGAAGTCCAGTGGGGGCTGGACCACGGCGCTTGGGGCGTGCTCAAGCCGATGTTTCCCGAGGCCGACATCCCGGTCATCCAGCTCAGTATGGACTACGCCCGCGCCCCGCAAGACCACTATGCGTTCGCCAAGCAGCTCAAGGCGCTGCGCGAGCGCGGCGTGCTGATCGTGGCCAGCGGCAATCTGGTGCATAACCTGCGCCAGATGCAGCGCGGCACCAGCGCCAGCCAGGCTTACGACTGGGCGCTGGAGTTCGATCAAACCATCGCGGGCTACCTCCAGCAGGGTAACCTGGAGCCCTTGCAAAATTTCCAGAAACTCGGTCAGGTGGCCAACATGGCTCATCCGACTTGGGAGCATTATTTGCCGCTGCTGTACGCCGCAGGTGCGGTGGACGCCCGTGAGCCGATGCGGTTTTTCAACACCAGCTTTCAGGGCGGCTCGATTTCCATGCGCTCGGCGCTCTGGGGCTGAAAGGCTGCGCCATGAAAAAAGGCCGTCAATGACGGCCTTTGGTGTGCGTTTAAAAACGGCTTATTTGACGTGCTTGCCGATCAGGCCAGCCATTTCAAACATCGACACTTGCGGCTTGCCGAACACGGCCAGCAGTTTTTTGTCCGCATTGATCATGCGCTTGTTGGCGCTGTCTTGCAGGCCTTTGGCTTTGATGTAAACCCACAGCTGTTTGACAATTTCAGTGCGCGGCAAAGCTTTTTCGCCCACCACGGCGGCGAGTTCGGGGCTCAGCGTCAGCGCCTTCATGAAGGCTGCGTTGGGGGCGCGCTTTTTCGGAGCGTCTGCGGCGGCGACTGGCGCGGGTGCTGCAGGTGCTTCAGTTTTTGCGGCGACCTTTTTGGCGGCAGCTTTAGGGGCGGGTGCGGGTGCGGGCGCGGGCGCAACGGGCGCTGCTGCTACGGGGGCCGGTGCGGCCTTGACAGCAACCTTTTTGGCTGGAGCAGCTTTGGGAGCTGGCACTTCTTTTGCCGGTGCTTTTTTTGCAGTTGCCATGATCGATTTCCTTCTAGACAGTTGACAAATCACCACCAGAGCCGCCGCAGCGGCTCCCTATGTGGACACAGCGGATGCTACTGGAGAAAAACCCCTTTTTCAGAGGGAAAACACTTTATTTCCAACCTCTTGTTGCAGATTCACCCCTGAAAATCAAAAAATCGGCCTTTGCCTATGCCCAGAGCCGCCCGCGCCGCCCGAGCGCAGGGAAAATAGCCAGCCTTTACTCTCTTGAAAGTGATTCAACAATGACTCAAGCCGCGACCCCTTCTTTTGCCACCTGCGACCTGTGCGACGCCCACAAAAACGACACCTCGGGCCAGTTCCGGGTGCTGCCGCCGGTTTTCAAAGACTTTGGCGCAGTTCAAAAATTCAGCGGCCCGGTGGCCACGGTCAAATGTTTTGAAGACAACACCTTTGTCAAGGCGGCGGTCGATTCGCCCGGCCTGGGCCGCGTGTTAGTGGTTGATGGCGGCGCGTCCCTGCGCCGCGCCCTGCTGGGCGGCAATCTGGGCGCTGCGGCGGCCAAAAACGGCTGGGCGGGCGTGGTGATTGACGGCTGCGTGCGCGATCTGGCCGAACTGGCCCAGTGCAACACCGGTATCCGTGCGCTGGCCGCCATGCCGCTGCCGACCGAAAAACGCCAGGAAGGCCAGCGCGATGTGGCGGTGCAGATTCAGGGCGTGTGGGTGCGTCCGGGCGACTGGCTGTATGCCGATGAAGACGGCATCGTCGTGATGCCTGCGCCCGCTGTGGCTTGAAAAATTGGGGTGTCTGCGGATACCACCGGACCGTCATCCTGAACCGGGGTTCAGGTGGGCGAGGGCAGTGAGGCTTCGGGTTCGTCTGACGCGAGACGATCACACCAGCCGGACAATGTACCAAGCCCGAGCTCGTAGAGCATTGGTTCAAGGAAATATAAAGCCCGGTGCGTACCGCAGACGGGGCCATTGTAGGCCCTTGCGCGAGGCCGCCGGGCTGGCGCTGGAGCGCTCAATAAGGCCAGCTGTTGGTGCCCAGAGCGGTGTTGAGCCGCTGGAGCAGATTTTCCAGCTGGTGAGGCGTGATGCTGTGGCCCGTTTCGCTGGCAGGGCTAAAAGGCTGCTCTGCCGTGATGGGAACGGGCTGGCGCACTTCCTGGACGGGCGCCGCAGCCGCTGGTGCCGCCGCTGAGCCGGGCAGCGCTTCCATCAGCTCAAACGCTACGTTCAGCGCGGCCAGCACGGCAATGCGGTCTCTTGCCTTGACTTTGCCCAGATCGCGGATTTTGCACATGGCTGAATCGACCCTGGCCACGGCTTGGCGCAGATGCTGCTCGCCGTTTTGGGGGCAGGTCAGCACGTAGCTTTGGCCCATGATTTGCACTTCGAGCTGTTTCATCGGGCGGCCTCCGCCGGACGGGCCAGGGTCGTGTGGGGATTTTCGGGCAGGCATTCGATCAGGGCATCGACGCGCGCGCGCGCCGCGCTCAGGCGCGACTTGAGCGAGTCGCGCTCTTGCGTCAGGCTGCTGACTTGTTCGAGCAGCGTCGCGTGGGTGTGCTGCAGCTCCTTGTAGCGCTGAAGCAGCAGCTCCACGCGTTCGGCAAGCTGGTCGAGTTGATCGAATTGGTGTTGGTTCGGCATGACGGTTTCGATTGTAGGGTTTACGGCATTTTGCCGCGTAGAATCCGGTTCGTTGGTGCTCGCGGTGTGGTTCACATACTGCAGTTCAACGGGAAGCAGGGGGGTGTCAACGCCATGCGCAGCCGGTTCACACCGCCGCGCAAGCGCCAAGACCTCTAACCTGCGCTGCCCCCGCAACGGTAAACGGACGAATGCCGCCTCTGGCATTTAGCTTTCATTATCAGCCACTGAGCGTTTTGAACACGCGCTTGGGAAGGCCTTGAGAGTGGTTCCGTCAGCCCGGATACCGGCCAACACAGGGAGCGTGTCTGTCTTTTTTACAGGACTTGCGCGCTTGTAACGCTCATGCACTGGCGGGGAAGCCGGTGAGGGCAGTTTGTTGATTGTTTTACCCATGACTCACTGTATTTTTTCTGCACGCTTTGCTGCGCTTGTCCTGTCTTTGCCTGCCGCTTCTGTGGCGCTGGCGCAAACCGGCCCTGCGGCCATCGAGCAAGAGGTGCTGGTCACGGCCAGCCGGGCCGCTGGCACGCGTGAATCCCAGCCTTTTGGCACCAGCGTGATCAGCGCTGAAGACATCCAGCGCGCTGGCGCTGTGACGGTCAACGAGGCCATCATGCGTATTCTGGGCGTGCCGGGCCGTCAGGACTCGTATGGCGGCGGCGACTACGCGCTTGACCTGCGCGGTTTTGGCGCCACATCCGATAACAACCAAGTCGTTATCGTCGATGGCATCCGCATCAACGAAGCAGACCAGGGCGGCACCCGCCTGGCGGGCATTCCGATTGAGTCCGTCGCGCAGATCGAAGTGATCCGTGGCAGCGGCGCGGTGCTCTACGGCGAAGGCGCGACGGGCGGCGTCATCATCATCACCACCAAGGCCGGCAAAGGCGTGGCGCGCAAAAATGCCGCTTCCCTGTACGCAGGCGTGGGCAGCTACGGGTTGCGCGAAGGGCGCGCCAACGCAACGCTGGCCAGCGGCGGGTTCTCGCTCGATGTCAACGCCATGAACCGCCAGGCTGACAACCACCGCGATAACTTCCACTCGCAAACCGATGCCGTGTCCGCCGTGGCACAGTGGAGCAATGACTGGCTGCGTCTGGGCGCACGCGCATCGCAAGACAACCTGGACACCGGCCTGCCTGGCGCGCTGACGGCCAGCGAGTACCAAACCAACCCCCGCCAGACGACCAAACCCACCGACAAAGCCTCTATCGACAACAACCGCACCGGCCTGTTTGCCGAGGCTTCTTTGGGCGACTGGCTGTTGGCCGCCGACGCAGGTTGGCGCGAGAAAAAACTGCGCAGCGCGGGCATGGGTACGTATGGCGCGTACACGTATGACTACGACGTGAAGGCCACCAACTACGGCTTGCGCGCCGTTCACAGCGCCAAACTCGCCGCCTTCTCCAACAGCTTCACGCTGGGCACCGACTACGCCACCTGGCAGCGCGACGTGCTGGGCACTTATGGTTCGACCGCTCTGCAGACCTCGCGGGCCTGGTACGCGCGCGACGCGATCACATTGGCCGCGACCGGCACGACTTTGTCGGCAGGACTGCGCACCGAGCGCATCAGCAAAGACAACACCAACGCAAGCACCGGCCTGGCCGACCGCCAAAAAGCCTGGGAAATCGGGCTGAATCAGCCGCTGAACAAAGAAGTGGCCGTGTATGGCCGCGTCGGCCACAGCTTTCGGCTGGCCAATGTTGATGAGTTTGGCTACACCTCGCCGGGCTTGACGCTCAAGCCCCAGCAGTCCCGCGATGTGGAAATCGGTTCGCGCTACGCTTCGGGCGCGCTCAAGCTGGAGGCTCGGGCCTACCGCAGCAGCTTGACCAACGAAATTGGCTACGATCCGGGCGCGCCCAGCCCGTTTAGCGGATTCGGTGCCAACGTCAACTTTGACCCGACCCGCCGCTCCGGCTTTGAGCTGGACGGCAGCTACGCCTACGCCAGCAATTTGAACCTGCGTGTGAACGCCGCGCTGCGCAAATCCACCTTCACCTCCGGCGCTTACGCGGGCAAAGACGTGCCGCTGACACCACGCCGCACGCTGGCGCTGCATGCCGACTGGACGCCCGTGGCCCACCACTTGGTCTCCGGCGGCGTGAACTGGGTGTCGTCGCAGCACGCTGACTTTGCCAACCAATGCACCATGCCCGCCCACACGACCGCCGATGCGCGCTACGCCTACCAGTGGCAAAACCTGGAGTTTTCGCTGGGCGTGAGCAACTTGTTTGACCGCAAGTTCTACACGCAGGCGTTTGGTTGCGCCGCTGGCGTGACCACGTTCATCTACCCCGAGCCAGGGCGCGCCGTCACTGCGGCGCTGCGCGTGAAGTTCTAAAGCGTTGAAGAAGCCATGCCCGTGTTCGGCACCCGTTGCGTGCGCCGTCAGAGTACACAATAGCGCCGCAAAAAATCTAACACGGGCGTGGCTGACAGCGCGCCGTTTTGTTCAAGGACAACCATGACTAAAAACACAGGCGACTGGCGCGCCCTGGCCGCCAGCCCCGACACCTCGGCCTACGGCCCGCAGCGCATCGTCTGCCTGACCGAAGAGCCGACCGAGTGGCTCTACCTGCTGGGCGAGGAGCGGCGCATTGTCGGCATTTCCGGCTACACCGTGCGCCCGCCGCACGCACGCGCAGAAAAGCCCAAAGTCAGCGCCTACCTCAGCGCCAAGATCGACAAAATCGTCGAACTGCGCCCCGACTGTGTGATCGGCTTTTCCGACTTGCAGGCCGACATTGCGGCGCAGCTGATTCGTCACGGCATTCAGGTCACCATCTTTAACCAGCGCAGCGTGGCGGAGATTTTTTCCATGCTGTACCAGCTCGCCGCGATGGTCGGGCAGGTCGAGCGCGGTCTGGCCTTGATTCAATCCATGCAGCAGCGGCTGCTGGCGATTGAACAGGCCGCCAAGGCGCTCAAACGTCGGCCTCGCGTTTATTTTGAAGAATGGGACACGCCCAACATCAGCGCCATCGCCTGGGTGTCCGAACTGGTCGGCATTGCGGGGGGTGACGACTGCTTTCCCGAGCTGGCCAAAGAGCCGTTGGGCAAAGGCCGCATCATTGCCGACGGCGGCGAGATCGTGCGGCGCAACCCGGACATTATTTTTGGCTCCTGGTGCGGCAAAAAATTTCGCCCCGAACTGGTTGCCGCCCGACCCGGCTGGGAAGGCGTGGCCGCTGTGCAAAACCAGCAACTGTTTGAAATCAAGTCGTCCGAAATCCTGCAACCCGGCCCGGCGGCGCTGACCGACGGGGTGGAAAAGCTGCACCGCCTCATCATGGTGTGGGGCCAGACGGCTGCGGCGCTGAATCAGTCCGGCGACGTGGAGCGCAAGGCATGACAACTTTTTCAATAGCCCGCAGCGAGCTGATTCTGGGCGGCCAGAAAAGCGGAAAATCGCGCCGCGCCGAGTTGCTGGCGCGGGGCTGGCTGGCCCAGTCGCCCGCGCATGACGCGGTGCTGATCGCCACCGCCCAGCCTTGGGACGAGGAAATGCACCAGCGCATCACGCGCCACCAAGAAGACCGCGCCGCCCGCGTACCCGGCCTGCGCACGCTGGAAGAACCGCTGCACCTGGCGCAGGCGTTGACGCAATGCAGCCAGCCGCAGACGCTGGTGGTGGTCGATTGCCTGACGCTGTGGCTGACCAATTGGCTGATGCCCGCCGAGCCGCCAGCGCCCCCCGCACCGGATTCAGCATTCGATTCCATCCTGCAAGATGCCTCGGCGCAGGCTGCACAAGCCCGTGCCGTTCAAGCCCCCGGCCAAGAAGCCGCTCCAACTGAGGCCGCACAGGCGCAAATTGCGCTGCTGCTGCGCGCCATTGAAAGCGCGCCCGGCCCGGTGATTTTGGTGGGCAATGAAATCGGCCTGGGCGTGATTCCGCTCGGACGCGAGACGCGGGCGTTTGTCGATGCGCTGGGGCTGCTCAATCAATCAGTGGCGCAAACTTGCGAGCGCGTCACGCTGATGGCCGCCGGGCTGCCTTTGACGCTGAAAGGTCAGCCGTGAAGCCTGTTTCTGAGACTTTTTCTTTCTGGCAGCGGCTGAAAAGGAAGAGCGCTCCAGCATGTCTTCCAGCGGCTGACGCCATCCGGGAGCCTATGGAGGCGGGGGCGGGCAGCCTGAAGTCTGGCGGGAAAACTGTCGGCGGCGGTCTTCAAACTGGCTTGGCGGCTTTCGCGCTGCTGCTGGGTTGGTCCGCGCTCTCTCCGGCGCACGCGCTGCAAATCACCGACGACCGGGGCGTCACCGTCACGCTGGCGCAGACGCCGCAGCGCATTGTCAGCGTGCTGCCGTCGCTGACTGAAAGCGTGTGCGCGCTGGCGCAGTGCCACCGCCTGATCGGGGTGGACCGCTATTCCAATTACCCGGCCAGCGTGCGCCGCCTGCCGGTGCTGGGCGGCGGGCTGGACCCGAACATCGAGGCCATCGTCGCGCTCAAGCCTGACGTGGTGTTGCTATCGGTGTCGTCGCGCGCCAGCGAGCGGCTCGAAGCGCTGGGCATCAAAGCCGTGGCGCTGGAGCCGAAAAATCATGCCGACGTGCGCCGCGTGCTCAAAACGCTGGGCGCGCTGCTGGCTGTGCCCGACAGCACCGGCGCCGAGCGGGTCTGGCGCGAGATTGACGCCAGCGTGTCGGCGTCGGCCCAGTCGCTGCCGCCGCAGGCTAAACACACCCGTGTTTATTTTGAAGTCAACCGGGGGCCTTTTGCCGCCAGTGAAGCGTCTTTCATCGGCGAAACCTTGACCCGGCTGGGCGTGAAAAACATCGTGCCTGCGGAACTCGGCCCGTTTCCCCGACTGAACCCGGAGTTTGTCGTGCGCGCCAATCCCGATCTGATCATGGTGGGCAACAGCAGCATGCAGGGCATGCTGGCCTATCCGGGCTGGGCTGGCCTGAAGGCGGTGCGCGAGAAGCGGGTGTGCGTCTTCAACCGCGACGAGTCCGACGTGCTGGTGCGCCCCGGCCCGCGCATGGCCGAGGCGGCGCGCATCATGGCCAAGTGCATCGTGGACAAGGCCGGATGAGCCTGCCCGGTGTTGCGCAAAAACGCAAGGCCGCCCTGCTGGGCGCTGGCCTGCTGCTGGCCTCAGTCGCGCTGCTGCTGCTGGGCGTGAGCGTGGGCAGCACGGGGCTGGACAGCCTGTTCAACTGGCAGCGCGACCCGCAGGCGCTGCAAATCGTGCTGGAAATCCGCCTGCCGCGCACCGTGGGGGCGTGGCTGGCAGGCGCGCTGCTGGGGCTGGCGGGCGCGGTGGCGCAGGGGCTGTTTCGCAATCCGCTGGCTGATCCTTATTTGCTGGGCAGCGCGTCGGGTGCGTCGCTGGGCGTGGCGCTGGCGATGATGCTGCTGGGCGTGTCGCCGCTGGCGACGCACTGGCTGGCGCGCATCGGACTGACGGGCGCGGCCTTTGTCGGCGCGGTGCTGGCGGTGCTGCTGACGCTGCTGCTGGCCAAGGGCGTGCAGCACACGCTGCGGCTGCTGCTGGCGGGCGTGATTGTCGGCGTGGTGCTGGGCGCGCTCACGTCGCTGCTGCTGCTGTTGACGCCCGACATCATGCAGGCGATGCAGGCTTTTGTGCTGGGCAGCACCGGCTTTATCGGTTGGAGCGCCTGCGCCATCATGGCGGCGGCGCTGGCGGCCAGCCTGCTGGCGGCGTGGATGCTGAGTCACGCGCTCGACGGCTTGGCGCTGGGCGAGGCCACGGCGCACAGCCTGGGCCTGCCGCTGGCGCAAATGCGCGCCGCGCTGGTGGCGGTGATGGCGCTGGCCACCGGGGCCGCCGTGGCGCAGACGGGTTTGATTGCTTTTGTCGGCCTGGCCGCGCCGCATCTGGTGCGTTCCGTAGTCAAAACCACGCACGGGCGGCTGATCATTTTGGCCAGCCTGATGGGCGCGGTGCTGCTCACCGCCGCCGACATTCTGGCGCGCGGACTGGTCGCGCCGCAGGAACTCCCTGTGGGCGTGCTGACGGCGGTGCTGGGCGGCAGCTATTTACTGTGGCTGATGCACCGGCACACCGGGCGGGGCAGCGGTTTATGAGTTTGACCATGCCGCCGTCAGCCCCGCCGCACGGTGCTGTGGTGGAAATCTTGGCTTCTCCTCGGATAGACAAAACTGTTTTCCCTGTGATGACTGAAATTTCCATACCTAACGGTGACGTAGCCATCGCCATCGAAACCCGCGCCGTCAGCGCCAGCCTGGGCGGGCAAGAGGTGCTGCACGGCATTTCGCTGGCCCTCCCACAGGCGCGCTGGACCAGCATCGTCGGCCCCAACGGCGCGGGTAAATCCACGTTATTAAAAGTGCTGGCCGGACTTTTGCCGCACAGCGGCGAAGTGGCGCTGCTGGGCCGCCCGCTGGCCGACTGGCGCGGGCGCGAACGTGCGCAACAACTGTCCTGGTTGGGCCAGAACGAAAGCAGCGCCGACGATCTGACCGTCTATGACGTGGCGATGCTGGGCCGGCTGCCGCATCAAGTCTGGCTGGCGCCCGCGAGCAGAGCCGACCACGCCGCCGTCGAACGCGCCCTGCGCGCCACCCAGGCCTGGGACTGGCGCGAGCGCCCGCTCGGCCAGCTCTCGGGCGGCGAACGCCAGCGCGTGCTGCTGGCGCGTGCGCTGGCCGTCGAGGCGCAGGTGCTGCTCATGGACGAGCCGCTGGCCAACCTCGACCCGCCGCACCAAACCGACTGGCTCTTGAGCGTGCGCGCACTGGTCGCCGAAGGAAAAACCGTCATCAGCGTGCTGCATGAAATCTCGCTGGCGCTGCAGGCCGACGCGCTGGTAGTGATGGCGCAGGGCCGCGTCATGCACCAGGGCGGCTGCGCCGACGCGGCCACGCACCGCGCCCTTGAACAGGTGTTTGGCCAGCGCATTGCCGTTCACCAGCTCGCGGGCCAATGGGTCGCTTTGCCCAGAATCTAGCGGCTGGTTACATGCTGTAATCTGAAGCTGAGCGGTGCATGACGCGCCCTCATCATTTTCAAAGAGGACGGGCATGCTCGCCACAGAACCAAACGATTGCAACAATCTCCCGCAAGCCCCCGCCGCTGGCGGACCTGTTGCGGATACCAAAACCGCTGCCGCGCTGGCCGCCACGGCCCTGCTCACGGCCTGCGGCGGCGGCGATGCCCCCAGCGAGAGCGATAGCGCCAGCGCCGATGGTCCCACCAGCCAGGTCATGGCCGATTTGGCGCTGAACGCCACGCCCGCCAGCGACGCCGAGGCAGCGCGCTTTCTGCAGCAGGCGCAATTTTCCTCCACACGCGCCGAGATTGCCGCGCTGCGCCAGGTCAGCTACGTCCAGTGGCTAAATAATCAATATGCCGCGCCGCTGGGGCCGACCGGCTGGGACTGGCTCGAATCACGCGGTTACGGCAACTTCGATGGCAACGACTATCACCTCAAGACTTATCAGGCCGACTTCATGATCTGGAAGCAGCTCATGAGCGGCCCGGACATGATGCGCAGGCGCATCGCGCTGGCGTTGTCCGAGCTGTTTGTGGTGTCCATGCAGTCCGCCGATTTTGACTGGCGGGCGCACGCCTACACGCATTACTGGGACACGCTGGTGAAAAACGCCTTTGGCAACTTTCGCCAGCTGCTTGAAGCCGTCGCGCTGCACCCGGCGATGGGTTTTTACCTGAACACCAAAGGCAACCAGAAAGAAAACGCCAGCACCGGCCGCGTGCCCGATGAAAACTTCGCCCGCGAGGTGATGCAGCTGTTCACCATCGGGCTGTACAAGCTCAATCTGGACGGCTCGCTCAAGTTGGATGCCAGCGGCAAACCGATTGAAACCTACACCCAGTCGGACGTGAGCAATCTGGCGCGAGTCTTCACCGGCTACGACTTTGACACCTCCGATGGCGTGAGTTACTACAGTGCGGATGGCACCTGGAAAATCCCCTCGCGCACGTTCGCCCGCAAGCCGATGGTGCTCAATACCAGCCTGCACTCGACGCTGGCCGCCACCTTTCTGGGCGTCACCGTTCCGGCCAACACGCCGGGCGCCACCGCGCTGAAAACGGCGCTGGACACCTTGTTCAAGCACCCCAACGTCGGGCCGTTTTTTGCCAAACAGATGATTCAGCGGCTGGTGACGAGCAACCCCAGCCCGGCCTATGTAAGCCGCGTCGCCGCCAAGTTCAACAACAACGGCGCGGGCGTGCGCGGCGACCTGCGCGCCGTGTGGTCGGCCATCGTGCTCGACGACGACGCACGCGGCGCAGCCACGATGAGCGATCTGCGCTCGGGCAAGCTGCGCGAGCCTATCCTGCGCGTGCTCCAGTGGGCGCGCACGTTTGGCGCGGCGTCGGCGGCGGGTAGCTGGAAAATTCTCAACACCAGCAGCGCCGATCTCCATCTGGGCCAAAGCCCGCTGCAGTCGCCCTCGGTGTTTAATTTTTTCCGGCCCGGTTTTGTGCCGCCCGGCACGGCGATGGCGCTCGCCAAAACGCCCGCGCCCGAGTTCCAGCTGGTGAGTGAAACCACCGTCGCCAGCTACCTGAACTACATGGAAACCGTCATCCGCTGGGGCATTTATTGCCCCAAACCCAGCGTGCCACAGGCCGCTTATGACGGCCCTTACGTCACCGATGTAACCGCCGGGTATGCCCAGGAAAAGCTGCGCGTCACCAACGCGACCACGCTGGTGGCGCATCTGGGCCTCGTGCTGTGCGCGGGGCGGCTGTCGGCGGCCACGCAGACGCTGATCGTCGGCGCGCTCAACAAAAAGCCGGTCACCGCCGCCAGCAGCGACAACGCCAAGCTCGACCGCATTGCCACGGCGGTGTTGCTGGTCATGGCCTCAGCCGAATACCTGATTCAGAAATAAGAGGCTTTTCTATGTATTCCAACCAGCCCGACAATCACAGCCGCCGCGCCTTTCTGCGCCGCGCAGGCCAACTCGCCATGACCGGCACGGCGCTGCCGCTGGCGCTCAATCTCGCCGCGATGGGCGAGGCCGCCGCTTTCAACGCCACCGACTACAAGGCGCTGGTGTGCGTTTTCCTCTACGGCGGCAACGATTACGCCAACACCGTCGTGACCTACGACGATCCGAGCTACAACATTTACCACGCCGTGCGCGGCGGCGGGGCGGGCCAGAGCGCTAGCGGCATTGCGCTGGGCAAAGCCAGTCTGGCCACGACGCTGCTCAAACCGACCACAGCGCTGCCCGGCGGGCGCCAGTACGCGCTGCATCCGGCCATGACGGGGCTGGCGGGGCTGTTCAACGCCGGACACGCCGCCGTGCAGCTCAACGTCGGGCCGCTGCGTGTGCCGCTGACGCGCGCCCAGTATGCGGGCAGCAACCGCACGCTGTACCCGCTGCCGCCCAAGCTGTTTTCGCACAACGATCAGCAGTCGATCTGGCAGTCGTCCTCGCCCGAGGGCGCGAGCGTTGGCTGGGGCGGCAACATCGGCGACTTGGCGCTGGCGCCGAACGGCACGAATTCGCTGTTCACCTGCATTTCGGTCACCGGCAATGCCGCCTTTTTGCCGGGCGACGCGGCGCTGGCTTATCAAATGGGGCTGAATGGCGCCGTCAAGATCAACGCCCTGACGGATTTGTACGGCTCGCCAGATGCCAGCACCGTGATGTCGCAAATCATCCAGCAGACCCGCAGCCACATGCTGGAAAAAGAATACAACCGCGTCACCAAACGCGCCATCACCGCTGGCAACACGGTGGGCAACGCGCTGACGCCTTTCCCGGCGACGAATGCGCCGTTCAACGCCTTTCCTGCGTCGAACAATCTGGCCGACCAGCTCAAGGTGGTGGCGCGCATGATTGCGGCGCGCACCAGTCTCGGGCTGAAGCGGCAGGTGTTTTTTGTGTCGCTGAGCGGTTTTGATCTGCACGACAACCTGATCGCCCAGCAGTCCGGCCAGCTCGGCATGGTCAGTAGCGCGATGACGGCGTTTTACAACGCGACGGTGGCGCTCGGCGTGGCCAATCAGGTCACGACGTTCACGGCGTCTGACTTTGGCCGCACGCTGACTTCCAACGGCGACGGCTCGGATCACGGCTGGGGCGGCCACCATTTCATGGTTGGCGGCGCGGTCAAGGGCAAAGCGTTTTACGGCGAAGCGCCGCCGGTCAGCGTGGGCAACACCAGCGCCGCGCAAGACCAGTGGCATGTCGGCCAAGGGCGGCTGCTGCCGCGCACGTCGGTGGACCAGTACGCCGCCACGTTGGCCAAATGGTTCGGCGTCGCCGACACCGAACTGGCGGGCATCCTGCCCAACCTGAAAAACTTTGGCGCCGCCGCAAACCGGCCCGATTACCCGACGAATCTGGGCTTCATGGTTTGAGTGGCGCGGTCAGGGGCTGAAAAAGTTTTTCAGCTTGTCGGTCCAGCCGTCTTCGCTGGGTGAATGCTTGGCGCCGCCTTTTTTGATCGACTCGTCCAGCTCCTTGAGCAGCTTGCGCTGGTGCTCGGTCAGCTTGACCGGAATTTCCACCGTGACGTGGCAATACAAATCGCCCGGATAGCTGGAGCGCACGCCTTTGATACCCTTGCCGCGCAGGCGGAACTGCTTGCCCGCTTGCGTGCCTTCGGGAATGTCGATGGCCGCTTTGCCCGCCAGCGTTGGCACGTCGATTTCCCCGCCCAGCGCGGCAGTGGTGAAGCTGATCGGTACGGCGCAGTGCAGATCATCGCCATCGCGCTCGAAAATTTCGTGCTTTTTCAGCCGGATTTCGATGTACAGGTCGCCCGGCGGACCGCCGTTGGTGCCGGGTTCGCCGTTGCCGGTCGAGCGGATGCGCATGCCGTCGTCAATGCCGGACGGGATTTTGACTTCCAGCGTTTTGGTGGTTTTGGTTTTGCCCACGCCGTGGCAGGCCACGCAGGGCGAGGGAATCAGCTTGCCGGTGCCCCGGCACTGCGGGCAGGTTTGCTGCACGCTGAAGAAACCCTGGCGCATCTGCACCACGCCGTGGCCGTGGCAGGTGGTGCAGGTGATCGCCTTGGTGCCGGGCTTGGCGCCGCTGCCCTGGCAGGTGCTGCAGTTGTCCCAGCTTGGAATGCGGATTTGCGCATCTTTGCCGGTGGACGCTTCTTCGAGCGTGACTTCCATCGCGTAGCTCAGATCGCCGCCCCGGTACACCTGGCGCCCGCCCTGCTGACCGCCGCGCTGGCCGTTGAGCACATCACCAAAAATATCGCCAAAGGCCTCGGCAAAGCCGCCAAAACCTTCCGCGCCGTGGCCGCCGCCCCGGTTGGGATCGACGCCCGCATGGCCATACTGGTCGTAGGCCGCGCGCTTTTGCGCGTCCGACAGCATCTCGTAGGCCTCTTTGGCCTCTTTGAATTTTTCTTCGGACACCTTGGAACTGTCACCCTGATTGCGGTCAGGGTGGTGTTTCATTGCCAGCTTGCGGTAGGCTTTTTTGATGTCTTCATCGTTGGCGTTTTTGGGAACGCCCAGCGTGTCGTAATAGTCTTTTTTGGCCATGTCTGGTCAGGAGTCTGGTTAGCGTCGGGTTGGGGCGCCCGGCCAACAGGGGAGGAAAACCTGTTGACCGGGCGCTGCGTGAAGCCTGACTTTTGGGAAAAATAAAACACAAAAGCGGAAATCCGGGATCGCTCCTGGTTTCCGCTCTCGCGCTAGCTGCGGCCAGCCCAAGGTCAGCCCTTTTTGACTTCCTTGACTTCGGCATCGACCACATTGTCGTCGGCGGGCTTGGCGTGGGCTTTTTCAGCGCCAGCTGGGCCAGCGGCGGCGTCGCCTGCTTGCGACGATTGCATGTCAGCGTACATTTTTTCGCCCAGCTTCTGGCTCGCGGACATCAGCGCTTCGTTCTTGGCTTCGATGGCGGCCTTGTCGTCGCTCTTCAAGGCTTCTTCCATGTCCTTGATGGCGGCTTCGATCTTGGCTTTTTCAGCTGCGTCGAGCTTATCGCCGTACTCGGTCAGCGATTTTTTCACGCTGTGGACCATCGCTTCGGCGCTGTTTTTCGCTTGTACGAATTCGACTTTTTCTTTGTCGGCGGCGGCGTTCAGTTCGGCGTCTTTCACCATCTGCTGGATTTCAGCTTCGGACAGGCCCGAATTGGCCTTGATGGTGATCTTGTTTTCCTTGCCCGTGCCCTTGTCTTTTGCGCCGACGTGCAGAATGCCGTTGGCGTCGATGTCGAACGACACTTCGATTTGCGGCGTGCCGCGTGCGGCTGGCGGGATGCCTTCGAGGTTGAACTCGCCCAGCGCCTTGTTGCCCGAGGCAATTTCGCGCTCGCCCTGAAACACTTTGATGGTCACGGCGGGCTGGTTGTCTTCGGCGGTCGAGAAGGTTTGCGCGAACTTCGTGGGAATCGTCGTGTTCTTCTTGATCATCTTGGTCATCACGCCGCCCATCGTTTCGATGCCCAGCGACAGCGGGGTCACGTCCAGCAGCAGCACGTCGGTGCGGTCGCCGGACAGCACCTGGCCCTGAATCGCGGCGCCGACAGCCACGGCTTCATCGGGGTTCACGTCCTTGCGCGGCTCCTTGCCGAAGAATTCCTTGACCTTTTCCTGCACCTTGGGCATGCGCGTCATGCCGCCGACCAGAATCACGTCCTGGATATCGCCGACGCTGACGCCAGCGTCCTTGATCGCCATGCGGCAGGGCGCAATCGTGCGCTCGATCAGCTCATCGACCAGTGCTTCCAGCTTGGCGCGGGTCAGCTTGATATTCAGGTGCTTTGGGCCGGACGCGTCTGCCGTGATGTAAGGCAGGTTGATGTCGGTTTGCGCGCTGTTGGACAACTCGATCTTGGCCTTTTCAGCTGCTTCTTTCAGGCGCTGCAGGGCCAGCACGTCGTTCTTCAGGTTGACGCCAGAGTCCTTTTTGAACTCGTCGATGATGAAGTCGATGATGCGCTGGTCGAAGTCTTCGCCGCCGAGGAAGGTGTCGCCGTTGGTGGACAGCACTTCAAACTGCTTTTCGCCGTCCACATCGGCGATTTCGATGATGGAGATGTCGAACGTGCCGCCGCCCAGGTCATACACGGCGATCTTTCGGTCGCCCTTTTCCTGCTTGTCCAGGCCGAAAGCCAGCGCCGCAGCGGTAGGCTCGTTGATGATGCGCTTGACATCCAGACCGGCAATGCGGCCAGCGTCTTTGGTGGCTTGGCGCTGGGCGTCGTTGAAATACGCGGGCACCGTGATGACGGCTTCCGTGACTGGCTCGCCGAGGTAGTCTTCGGCGGTTTTCTTCATCTTGCCGAGAATGTCGGCGCTGACTTGCTGAGCGGAGAGCTTTTTGCCGCGCACTTCAACCCAGGCGTCGCCGTTGTCGGCGGGGACGATGGCGTAAGGCATCAGGTCGATGTCTTTTTGCACTTCTTTTTCACCGAACTTGCGGCCAATCAGGCGCTTGACGGCGTACAGCGTGTTCTTCGGGTTGGTGACAGCCTGGCGCTTGGCCGAGGCGCCGACCAGCACATCGCCGCCTTCCAGGTAAGCCACGATGGACGGGGTGGTGCGTGCGCCTTCGGAGTTTTCAATGACGCGGGGCGTGTTGCCTTCCATGATGGAAACGCAGCTGTTGGTGGTGCCCAGATCAATACCAATAATTCTTCCCATGATTTTTTCCTTTGAATTTCAGATGTTTTTAACTTGCGGATGACTTGAACGGTTTCAAGTCATGAATTCGATTATTTTGGTGCGGCTACCGTGACAAGTGCTGGACGCAGGGTGCGGTCCGCAATGGAGTACCCTTTTTGCAGCACCGTGACGACCGTGTTGGCCTCCAGCTCTGAGGGCACCACGCTGATGGCTTGGTGTTGGTGCGGATCAAACTTGGTGCCAGCAGCCGGGTTGATGGCCATGACCT
>CAIYKK010000464.1 GCA_903926695.1 uncultured Burkholderiales bacterium | reverse complement strand
GGTGACAAACGGCACGTTCTGGCCGATGACGATTTTGGCTTCCTCGTTGTCCAGCGTCAGCAGGTTTGGCGTGGACAAAATGTTGCCAGCGCCGGAAGACTGCAAAAAGTTCGCCAAAAAGCCCAAAAAGTACACGCCGTTGCTGCGCGCTGCCACGCCCAGGTTCATGCCGGTGCCGGGGGTGACGGCGGTGCCGTTGGAGGCGGCGATGGCGGTCTGGATGATGTTTTTGCCGCCGGTGCCAAAGTTCGTGCCCAGCAGGCCGATCAGGCTGTCGCCCTTGCCGCCAATCGGGCCTTGCCACTGCACGCCGAACTCGGCGGCCTTGTCCATGTTGATTTCGGCAATCAGGCTTTCGACATACACCTGAGCGCGGCGCGCATCGAGCTTTTCGATGACGGCGCGCAGCTGGCGGTACTGCGGCTCGGAGGCGGTGATGATGAGCGAATTGGTCGCCGGATCGGCTTGAATTTGTCCGCCGGTCGAAGGTCCTGCGTTGGGCGTGATGGGCGTGGTGGCGGCGCTGCTCTGGGCCATGCTGCCCGCAATGCCGCCGGTGCCGGTTTGCTGCAGCGCGCCCGGCGGCGCTGCCTGGCCGGACGCGCCGCCAGCGCCAGACGTGCCGCCCGTCATGGCGGCGCGTAGTACGGTTGCCAGATTGGCCGCGTTGGCGTTTTTCAGGTACACCACATAAATGTTGCCCGCGTCGCCGTTCGGGCCGTTGAGCATGGGCACATCCAGGCTTTTGACCAGCGACTTGACCAGCTCCAGCCGCGCCCCGTTGGCCGCACGCACGATCAGCGAGTTGCTGCGCGGCTCGGCGATGACGGTGGTTTTGTAGCTCGCTTCGGCGGCGGGGGCCGCACCGCCAGCGGCGTTGTCGAGCAGGCGCGTCAGCAGCGGCGCGACATCGGTCACCGAGGCGTAGCGCACGGCAATCAGCTCAACATCGGTGGCGTTGGCCACGTCGAGCGCGGAGATGATGCGGCCCAGGCGCTTCAAGTTGTCGGCGTAGTCGGTGATGACCAGCGAGTTGTTGCCGGGGTTGACGTTGATGGTGTTGTTCGGGCTGATCAGCGGGCGCAGGATGGGCAGCAGGTTGTTGGCGTTCTCAAAATTGAGCCGGAAAATCGTGGTGGCAATCTGGCCGCCCGAGACCGGCAGGTCGGTCGAGACTGAGCCGCCTTGCAGCTTGGCATCGGCCTCGGGCACGATTTTGTCCAGCCCCGCGCCGCTCACGACGGTAAAACCCTGCAGGCGTATCACATTGAGAAACTGGTTGTAGGCCACAGCTGGGGTGACCGGGCGTTCGGTGATCAAGGTGATGGTGCCTTTGACCCGTGGATCAACCATCACGTTGCGGCCCGTGAGAATGCCCATCGTGCGGGCCACGGCGTCAATGTTGGCGTTGACAAAGTTCAGCGTGATGGCTTCACCGCGCCGCGCTTCGGACATCTGCGCCTGCGCTGGCGCCGAGGCGGGCGGCTGCGGCCGGGGCGGCGTCTGCGGCCGCTGCGCCAGCGCGGCGGGTGAAAAAACGCCCGAGGCGCAGGCGATGAGCACGCCGCTGGCAAGGGACGAAAGCGCGGGCAAGGGCCGTGGGCGTGAGGTAGGGAGTGACATGCGAAATTAACCCACTTTAATGATGGCGCGCGCGCCGCTGCGCCGTCCGATGATGTTCAGGAGATTGGACAGCGCCTCGACGCTTTCGGGCGCGGCGCTGGCGGCGCCGTCAAAATGCAGGCGCTGGCCGACCCACTGGCCCTGGCCGGTGAGTTCCAGATTGCCTTCGAGCGTGTCCAGCGCCAGCGTGGAAGTGGGGCCACCCTGCAGCGTGAGGCGATAGCTGCCCATAGGCTGCAGCGTGGATAGGCGCGAGGACATCTGCAGCGCTTCGATCTGCACGCTGCCCGCCAGCGTGAGCCGGCCCTGTTGCCATTCGAGTGAAAAACCTTGGGTGGACGCAGCCAGACGGCCTTGCGCCTGCACCGTGTTCCACGGCGTTCCGAGACCGGCGAGCAGGCTGGCGGGCCATTGCGATTGGCCGTCGGTCAGCGCCAGCCGCATGCCGCCCCAGCCGATAGGCGTGGCCCGCAGCGTCAGGGGCTGGGCGGTGCAGCATTCAGCGTTGAGCTGCAGCGTCAGGCCGTTCCAGGCGGGGCGGATGCGCCAGGCCAGCGCGCTGGGCAGGGCGATGGCGTCGCGGCTACCGCTGCCGCCCGAGAGCACCAGTTGCGCCGATCCCTGCCAGAGGCTGCCTTGGGGCGATAGCAGCATCACCCGCTCGCCGCTGGCTTGTTGTACCAGCGCCGTCAGCCAGCGCGCCGGGGCAAACAGCACGATAGCCAGTAGCAGCCCGGCGAACGCGCCCGCCTGCGCCCAGCGCCAAGGCGTTGCCAGGCGGCTCGTGGTTGGAGAAGAAAGGGGCTGCATGGCATTAACGCGGGGGCAGGCCCATCATCACGACGCCGCTCCACGTCACGCTGTCAGCGGCGGAGCCTCGCGTCAGCCGGGCTTCGATGGGCACCGAGCGGGCGTTGAGCCGGGCTTGAGCCAGCCAGTCGGCCAGCGCGTCGGGGGAGGCGTCTTTGAGCGTGACGCTGGCGCGTTCGCCCGCCATGCTCAATTGGGCGCTGGTGCCCAGCGTTTGCTGCGTGGTGGCGGTCAGGGCGCGCACCGCCTCGTCAAAATCGAGCGCGGGCTGCTTTTGCAGGCTCTGCGCCTGGGCTTGAGCGGCGCGCATTTGCTGGAGCTGGGCGTCCAGAATCCGCGCCTGCGCGTCGGCGGTGCGCAACGTGGTGATGGCCGGTTTCAGGCTGAATTGCCAGAACAGGGCTGCGAGCACCAGCGTCAGACTCAGCCAGACGAGATTTTTTTCCCGCTCTGGCAGCTGGCGCCAGCGCGCCCGCAGGGGCTGAAGTGTGTCGGCCAGACTCATGGGCGTCCCTCTTTCATCACCAGGTTGGCGCCTTCGATGCGGGCGCTGTAGCCGCTGGCCTGCAGCCGGGCAACCACGCTGGTTAGCGCGGCGCCGGACGGCTCTGACGGTTTGAGGCGCAACTCGCCAGCGGTAAATTCAATGCCAGCGGGTGGCGCGCTGTCGGGCGCGGCGGCCTGCAACTGGCCCAGCATGGTTTCCAGATCCGCCGCAGACGCCGCGCCATTGCGCCGCTGCAAATCGGTGAGCGCTCGTTTCATCTGCACCGGCGCATCGACCACCACGCGCACGTCGGGAAACGCCGCCGTCAAGGTCTCGCGGATGGCTGTGCGCTTGGCGGCCAGCGCTGACTCTTGCTTCCAGGCCCAGGCTTGCAGGCCGGTCAAATTGATGGTGATCAGCGCAATGGCGGCCCAGCGCGCTGCGCGCCAGCGCGGCGCGTGCAGCAGCTCCGAGGCCAGGGTGGCGAGCTGCTTGCGCGTGCGGGTGCGCCGGGTGCGCAGCAAATCAAACTGCGCCAAATCCCAGCC
>CAIYKK010000463.1 GCA_903926695.1 uncultured Burkholderiales bacterium | reverse complement strand
CTTGGCGCCCTTGGCGGCAGCGAGCTGCTGCCAGGGAACGATGTTGGCGTGATGTTCCAGATTGCTGACAATGATTTCGTCGCCCTCGCCGATGTGCTGGCCGCCCCAGCTTTTGGCGACGAGGTTGATGGCCTCGGTCGTGCCGCGCACGAAGATCACTTCATTCACGTCCGGTGCGTTGATGAACTTGCGCACGCGTTCCCGCGCGCCTTCGTAAGCGTCGGTGGCGCGGGCGGCGAGTTCATGCGCGGCGCGGTGAATATTCGAGTTTTCGTGCTCGTAAAAATACGCCACCCGGTCGATCACCGACTGCGGCTTGTGCGTCGTGGCGGCGTTGTCGAACCAGACCAGCTGCCTGCCGTTGACGCGCTCTTGCAGAATGGGGAAGTCGCGCCGGATGGCGTTGACATCAAAGGGCGGATGCGAGTCTGCGCCAGCCTGTGGCACCGTCGTTTGCGGCACCGCAGTGGGTGCTGTGCTGGTCTGCGGCGCTGGTTTTGCAGGCGTGACATAGCCGCTTGGCAATGTCACCGCATCCACAAAATAATACTTCGGCTCAGAAGAAACCACGCCTGCCGGGGCCGCAGCGGGCGAACCGGCGCGTGCTGGTGCGGGCGAAGGTGACCAAGCGGACGCGCTGCCAGCCGCCGAAGATGGCGCAAACCCGGCTTGCGGTGCCAGCGAGGGCGACGCTGGCGGAGAAAACGCCTCCCGCGCTGGCACATGACCAGTCTGCGGCGCAAATGTCGGGGCCGCCAGCGCGTTCCCCACCGTGGCGTGGCCGCGCTGGGGAAGTGACGCAGAGTGCGCCAAGGCATCACCGACGGGTGTGCCACCCGCCTGAGGAAGCAACGCTGGCTGCGCGAACCCGTCACCAACAGGCGCGCCACCGGCTGAGGGCTGACCAAAGCTGTCGCTCAGAAAATAAAACGGCGAGGCCGCGCCAGCACCTGAAGCCGCAGCCGGATGCCGTGCGGCAGCCGACGGCGCAGCGCCTGCCGCTTCGTGTACGCCCAGCACGCCGGAGCCAAAACGCGGCTCGTAAGCGGGCAATTGCGTCACGACCGTGTCGGGCAGACCGTTGACGGCCTGCGCATGCGGCACCAGCGCGGGCGCGCGGTGCGCCAGCGACAGCACCGGCGTGGGCGAGGCTGGAATCAGGTTGGTGCCGGGCACCTGACCTTGTGGAATCGGCGTGCCTGGCACACCGGGGCCGAAACCCGCCGGGCTCACCAGCGGCGAACCGGCAGGCGCGATATTCACCGGTGCCTGCACGCCCGGCGCACCGGCCAGCTGGCCGGGCGGGCTGACCGACTGGCCCGGCAGCGCGGCAAACATGGCGCTGGCCATGCGCGCAATCAGCGCCGGATCAATCGGCGGCGCGGCCCCGTTCGGGGGGGTAAAACCTGGATTGCTCACGTCGGTTTACTTGTAGGTGTCGGTGTAATCGTGGTACTTGCCGATCTCGACATCGTCGAGCACGGCCAGCGCGTCGGGCACCAGCACGGCCAGCGAGCAGTACAGCGAGATCAAATACGACGAAATCGCCTGGTCGTTGATGCCCATGAAGCGCACCGACAGACCTGGGCTTTGCTCGCCCGGCAGGCCGGGCTGGAACAGGCCGACCACGCCCTGGCGCTTATCGCCCACGCGCAGCAGGAAAATCTTGCTCTTGCCGTCAGCCACCGGCACCTTGTCTGAAGGAATCAGCGGAATGCCGCGCCAGGTGATGAACTGCGAACCAAACAGGCTCACCGTCGGCGGCGGCGTACCCCGGCGCGTGGCTTCGCGGCCAAAGGCGGCAATGGCCAGCGGGTGCGTCAGGAAAAAGGCGGGTTCTTTCCAGACCTTGGTCAGCAGCTCGTCGAGATCGTCCGGCGTGGGCGCACCGGTCAGCGGGAAGATGCGCTGCTCGTCCGTCACCTGCGAGATCAGGCCGTAGTCGGGG
>CAIYKK010000462.1 GCA_903926695.1 uncultured Burkholderiales bacterium | reverse complement strand
CCGACATCAACCTCAACACCCTGGTCGATTTCCGCTTTTCGCGCCGCCACGAAGCGCGTAACGGCGGCCACGGCATGGGCTCGGACATGTTCGGCGCCAAGGGCGACGACATCATCCTGAAAATGCCGGTCGGCACCATCCTGACCGATTCCGAAACCGGCGAGACGCTGTTCGAGCTGCTGGTGCCCGGCGAGCAAATCCTGATCGCCAAGGGCGGCGATGGCGGTTTTGGCAACCTGCGTTTCAAAAGCTCGACCAATCGCGCCCCGCGCAGCAAGACGCCCGGCTGGCCCGGCGACCGCAAGAGCCTGAAACTCGAACTCAAAGTGCTGGCCGATGTCGGCCTGCTGGGCATGCCCAACGCGGGCAAATCCACCTTCATTACAGCGGTCTCCAACGCCCGTCCGCGCATTGCCGACTATCCGTTCACCACGTTGCACCCGAATCTTGGCGTCGTGCGCGTCGGCCCGGAGCAGAGTTTTGTCGTCGCCGACCTGCCCGGTCTGATTGAAGGCGCGTCCGAAGGCGCTGGCCTGGGCCATCTGTTTTTACGCCATCTGCAGCGCACGCGCTTGCTGCTGCACATTGTCGATCTGGCCCCGTTTGACGAGGGCGTGGACCCGGTCGCGCAGGCCAAGGCCATCGTCGGCGAGCTGAAAAAATACGACGAATCGCTGCACCAGAAACCGCGCTGGCTGGTGCTGAACAAGCTCGACATGGTGGACGGCGACAAGCGCGCCGCCATCGTCAAGGACTTCGTCAAACGCTTCAAGTTCAAAGGCCCGGTGTTTGAAATTTCGGCGCTGACGCGTGAAGGCTGCGAGCAGCTGATCAAGACGATTTACCAGCACGTCAAGAAAGTGCAAAAAAGCGAGCAGCCCGAGGAAGTGATCGATCCACGCTTCATCGAACTGCCGCCCGAGCCGAAAACGCCTTCCGCCGATTAACGGCTAAAACGGCTAACAGCCAGCCGCCTTCGGGCGGCGCCCCGTTTTTCAGCCTTCAACAACCGGCATGCAGCGCATGGAGGCCATGCGCTGCGTGCGTTTCAACACTGAAAAAATGCAAGCTCCCTCAGGCTCCCCGGTTCTGCGCAACGCCAGGCGCATTGTGGTCAAGGTCGGCTCCAGTCTGGTGACCAACGAGGGCCGGGGGCTGGACGCCGAAGCTATCGGCCAGTGGTGCGAACAACTCGCGGCGCTGGTCAAGGACGGGCGCGAAGTCATCATGGTCAGCAGCGGCGCGATTGCCGAGGGCATGAAACGCCTGGGCTGGAGCGCCCGCCCCAAGGCCATTCACGAGCTGCAGGCGGCCGCCGCCGTCGGCCAGATGGGCTTGGCGCAGGTCTATGAAACCCAGTTGCGCGAAAACGGCATCGGCAGCGCCCAAGTGCTGCTCACCCACGCCGATCTGGCCGACCGCGAGCGCTATTTAAACGCCCGCTCCACCCTGCTGACGCTGCTGCAGCTCGGCGTGGTGCCCGTCATCAACGAAAACGACACCGTCGTCAACGACGAAATCAAGTTCGGCGACAACGACACGCTGGGCGCGCTGGTGGCCAATCTGGTCGAAGCCGACGCGCTGATCATCCTGACCGACCAAAAAGGCCTGTACAGCGCCGACCCGCGCAAAGACCCGAGCGCCCAGTTCATCCACGAAGCGCAGGCGGGCGACGCCCGGCTCGAAGCGATGGCGGGCGGTGCCGGTTCGAGCATTGGCCGGGGCGGCATGATTACCAAAATCCTCGCCGCCAAGCGCGCGGCGGGTTCGGGCGCTTCGACGGTGATTGCCTGGGGCCGCGAGCCGCAAGCGCTGATCCGCCTGACGCAGGGCGAGGCGATTGGCACGCTGTTGATCGCGCCCACGCAGAAAATGCAGGCGCGCAAGCAGTGGATGGCCGATCACCTGCAATTGCGCGGTTCGGTCAGCGTTGATCCGGGCGCGGCCAGCATGGTGCGCGGTGGCGGCAAAAGCCTGTTGCCGATTGGCATGACCGGCGTGCAGGGCGAGTTTTCACGCGGCGACGTGATTGCCATCCGTGATGGCGACGGCGCCGAGATTGCGCGTGGCTTGGCGAATTACTCCAGCGCCGAGGCCCGGCTGATTTGCCGCAAAGCCTCGTCGGAGTTTGAAAAACTACTAGGTTACACGGGCGAATCGGAGATGGTTCACCGCACCAATCTTGTTCTGAGCCGTTAAGCGCCACGTTCAGCGCCAAGCGCGCTCGCCCGAATGCGCGACCAACAAAGGCCGCGACTCAGTGGGACTGCGGATTTTTCAGCTGGTTGAGCCAAATCTGCACCGATGACACCGGCGCGGCGCCGTCGCAGGCGCCCGCCTTGGCCAAGCGCAGGGCGTGTTTGGACGGCATGTTGTCAAACAGCGAGCGCCACTGCGGGTTCTCCACCAGGCTCCAGCGTCCGTCCGGCGTGTAGCGCGCATAGGTCTTGAACTCGCCCGTGGCGCAGTGAATGCCCTCGTACATCGCGTTGACCGTGCCGCTGGCGCTGGTGGCCACGACCACATAGCGCACCACGCTGTCGCTGCGCGAAATCCCAAGGGACGCCGGATCGACGCCATACGTCAGCGAGGAATAGGGCGAAACCTCCAGCGGCACCAGCTTTTTCAGATCCAACGCGGGCGGCGCGGGCACTTCGGCCTCTTTCCACTCCACCTCTTCGACAGCGGGCAGCGCCCAGACCGTGCTGGCCGCGCACAGCAGCGCTACAAAAATGCCGGAAAACGGTTTAAAGGTCATGATTTTTCGCGGCTGCATCCGCGCCAAAACTGGTTTGCGGATCGGGTTCAAACGTGGCGCCGGGCGGCAATTCAAACGGCGCGCTGGGGCGTACGCTGTAAGACGAGACAGGCCCGCCGCCGACCGGATAGGTTTTCGACGCAGCTTGGCCAGCCAGCAAATCGCGCTGGTGCATGCCACCGCGCAGGTAGCGATTGCGCTGCTCGACGCGCCCGTCAAAACGCATCTCCGAGCGCGGCACAAAGCGCGACAACTCGGTCAGCGCCATTTCATAGACGCCGCGCTTGAACTCCACAACCACATCGAGCGGCACCCAGTAGTCGTTCCAGCGCCAGGCGTCGAACTCTGGATGCGTGGTGGCGCGCAGGTTCAAATCCCAGTCGTGGCCAACCAGCTGGAGCAGAAACCAGATTTGCTTCTGGCCTTTGTAATGGCCGCGTGCATCGCGGCGGATGAATCGGTCAGGCACCTCATAGCGCAACCAGTCTCGGGTACGGGCCAGCACCTGGACGTGCTGTGGGTGCAATCCGACCTCCTCGTGCAACTCGCGGAACATGGCCTGCTCGGGGTTTTCGCCCCGATCAATGCCGCCCTGCGGGAATTGCCATGAGTGGGTACGGATGCGTTTGCCCCAAAATACCTGACTTCGCTGGTTGAGCAAGATGATGCCGACATTGGGCCGAAAACCGTCCCGGTCAAGCATAATCAAACCTCAAATTTTTTAAACTGAGTCCATTATGCACAGCGCAGGCGCCCCCGGCCCGGCGCGCAGCGGACGACAGCGCCCAAACCCAGAAAAATAGCCCATGAAAGCCTCCCAGTTCTTTATTTCCACCCTCAAGGAAGCCCCCGCTGACGCCGAAATCGTCAGCCATCAACTGATGATGCGCGCCGGCCTGATCAAAAAACTGGGCGCCGGTATCTACAACTACATGCCGATGGGCCTGCGCGTGATCCGCAAGGTCGAAGCCATCGTCAGAGAGGAAATGAACCGCGCCGGTGCCATCGAAATGAGCATGCCCGTGATCCAGCCCGCCGAACTCTGGCAGGAAACCGGCCGCTTCGACAAGATGGGCCCGGAAATGCTGCGCATCAAAGACCGCCACGGCCGCGACTTCGTGATCCAGCCGACCAGCGAGGAAGTCATCACCGACGTGATGCGCCAGGACATCCGCAGTTACAAGCAGTTGCCAAAAAACATGTACCAGATCCAGACCAAATTCCGCGACGAACGCCGTCCGCGCTTTGGCCTGATGCGCGGGCGCGAATTCATCATGAAAGACGCCTACAGCTTTGACCGCGACCAGACCGCCGCCAAAGTGAGCTACCAGAACATGGCGCAGGCCTACCGCCGGATTTTTGACCGCTTCGGCCTGCGTTACCGCGCCGTGGCCGCCGACAGCGGCGCGATTGGCGGCGATTTGAGCGAAGAATTCCAGGTGATTGCCGCCACCGGCGAAGACGCCATCGTCTATTGCCCGACCAGCGACTACGCCGCCAACATGGAAAAAGCCGAGGCACTGGCCCCGGCTGGCCCGCGCCCCGCCGCCACGCAGGCGCTGACCAAAACCGCCACGCCCGGCAAATCCACCTGCGCCGAAGTTGCCGAACTGCTGGCTATCCCGCTGACCAGCACCGTCAAGTCGCTGGTTCTGGCCACCGACGAAACGAATGAAAAAGGCGAAATCGTCAAGACTCAAGTCTGGCTGCTGCTGCTGCGCGGCGATCACGATATGAACGAAGTCAAAGTCGGCAAGGTTCCCGGCTTGGCTGCTTTCCGCTTCGCCAGCCTGCCGGAAATTGAGGAACATTTCGGCTGCCAGCCCGGCTATCTCGGCCCGCTCAATCTGCAAAAGCCCGTCAAGCTCGTCGTGGACCGCGAAGTGGCCGCTCTGGCTGACTGGGTGTGCGGTGCGAACGAAGTCGATTTCCACACCACCGGCGTGAACTGGGGCCGCGACCTGCCCGAGCCTGATCTGATCGCCGACATCCGCAACGTGGTGGCGGGCGACGCCTCGCCGGACGGCTTGGGCGTGCTCGCCATCGAGCGCGGCATCGAAGTCGGCCATGTGTTTTACCTCGGAACCAAGTACAGCCAGGCGAT
>CAIYKK010000461.1 GCA_903926695.1 uncultured Burkholderiales bacterium | reverse complement strand
GCGCTGGCTTCAGCGGCGGGGCTGGCGGCGGTGTCACCGGCTTGCAGCGCCTGGCGCACGCTGGCTTTGTCGCCCGCGCCCGCAAACTTGCTGTATTTGCTCAGCGTCGCCACGAGCTGGCCATAGACGCGTGGATTGCCCGCGACGCATTCGCCGTGTTCAATGAAATCGGCTTCGCCGGTGTAGTTGCCGATCAGGCCACCCGCTTCGGTAATCAACAGCGAACCCGCTGCCACATCCCAAGGCTGCAGGCCGGTTTCAAAAAAGCCGTCGGTGTAGCCCGCTGCAATGTGGGCCAGGTCCAGCGCCGCTGCGCCCGGACGGCGCACGCCCGCGCACTGGCTCATCACTTCACCCAGCATGTTCAGGTAAGGCTTGAGTTTGTCGCCGGGGCGGTACGGAAAGCCGGTGGAAATTAGGCAGTCCTGCAGCCGGGTGCGCTTGCCCACGCGAATGCGGCGGTCGTTGACGTAAGCGCCACGGCCCTTGCTGGCGCTGTAAATATCGTTGCGGGTGGGGTCGTAAACAACGGCTTGTTCAATCTTGCCGCGCACCGACAAGGCGATGCTGACGCAATAAAACGGAAAGCCGTGGATGAAATTGGTCGTGCCGTCCAGCGGGTCAATGATCCACACAAATTCGGAATCTTTCGCGCCATGCTCGCGGCCCGATTCTTCGGCCAGGATGCCGTGGCCGGGGTAGGCGGTCAACAGGGTTTCGATGATGACGGCTTCGGCGGCCTGATCGACTTCGGTGACAAAGTCATTCGTCTGCTTGAGCGAGACGCGAACCGCCTCAACGTCAAGGGCAGCGCGGTTGATGAGGGCGCCGGCGGCGCGCGCAGCCTTGACGGCCACGTTGAGCATGGGGTGGAGATTGCTGGACATATAAAGGTTAAGAAAGAGCGGGCAAAACTGCAGAGCCGGTAACCGGCGGCAGGCGACAATAGCCGATTTTACCGGCATCCCCCGCGCTGGCGGCAAACGGCTCCGAAACCGGGGTTGGCGTACACGCTGGCGGGGCGCTTTTCTTCCCCCATGAAAACCCGCTTTATCCTGATCAACACCAGCCACGCTGGGAATGTCGGCGCCACCGCCCGCGCCATGAAAACAATGGGTTTTGACGACATGGTGCTGGTCGCGCCGCGCTGGGCCAATGTGCTGCGCCGCGAAGAAACCATCCAGCGCTCCAGCGGCGCCCTCGACGTTTTAAACAACGCCCGCATCGTCGAAACGCTGGACGAAGCGCTCGACGGCATGGAACACCTGTGCGCCACCGCCATGACGCCGCGCGACTTCGGCCCGCCCACACGCGCGCCACGGGCGCATTTTGCGCAACTGCTGGGGCTGGCGGATGCGCCGCAAACGCCGCAAATTGAAACGCCGCCAGCGCAGGAGCCGCCCGCCGCGCTGTTGCCAGTTCAGCCGCTGCCCGCGTCTGCGACTTCTGCCGCATCGGCCCAGCGCCCCGCGTCGGTCGCCTTTCTGTTCGGCTCCGAGCGCTTTGGCATGCAGAACGAAGACGTTTACCGCTGCCACGTCGCCCTGAGCATTCCGACGAATCCGAAATTCGGCTCGCTGAATCTGGGCGCGGCGGTGCAATTGATCGCCTACGACTGGCGCGAGGCGCTGGGCGGTTTTGCCGTGCAATCCGCCACGGCAGAGCCGAAACTGGCCGACGCGGCAGCGGTCAGCGGCATGCTCAAACACTGGGAAGAGGCGCTGACCGGGATCGGTTTTCTCGACCCGGCTGCGCCCAAAAAGCTCATGCCGCGCCTGAATCAGCTGTTCAACCGCGCCCAACTCAGCGCCGAGGAAATCCACATCCTGCGCGGCGTGGCCAAAGCCATGCTGAAAAACTCCTAAACTTTGCGCATGTTCTCCAGACTCCGCTCCGACATTCAATGCATTCTTGAGCGCGACCCCGCCGCCCGCTCGGGCTGGGAAGTGCTGACCTGCTACCCCGGCCTGCACGCGCTGATATGGCACCGGGGCGCGCACTGGTGCTGGACCCACGGCCTGAAATGGCCGGGGCGTTTTATTTCCAACATCGGGCGCTGGCTCACCGGCATTGAAATCCACCCCGGCGCGCAGATTGCGGGCGGCGTGTTTATCGACCACGGCATGGGCGTGGTGATCGGCGAAACGGCTGAAATCGGCGAAGGCTGCACGATTTACCACGGCGTGACGCTGGGCGGCACGGCGCTTTACAAAGGTGCCAAGCGCCACCCGACGCTGGGCAAAAACGTCGTGGTCGGCGCGGGCGCGAAAGTGCTGGGCGGCTTCACCGTCGGCGACGGGGCCAAGATCGGCTCGAACGCAGTGGTCGTCAAGCCCGTGCCCGCTGGCGCGACCGCCGTGGGCAACCCGGCGCGCATTATTCAAGCCGGTGCCGACGTGAAACGCGAGCAGGTCGCCAGCCAGATGGGTTTTTCAGCCTACGGCGTGACGCAAAGCGACGACCCGCTGAGCCAGGCGATGCGCGGCCTGATCGACAACGCCAGCGGACAAGAGCACCAGATTGCGCTGCTGTGGCAGGCGATTGAAAAGCTCTCCAATCCCGTTCACAGCCGCGACTGCGTGCCCAAGGATGCCGCGCTGCAGGAGCATTTTGAGGCGGATAAGTTGAATCAGTTGGTGGGGAAGTGAAGGGGCGGGTTTTATCCGTGAAATTTTAGGTTTGCCTAAATGGTTGACCAGCTTCAAAAGTGTTGTTTTACAAGGGGAGTTTTTGAGGAATTTCTGTGTTAGATTTAGAATAGAACATTGATGGAGTGGTGTCGCTCAATCTACGTTAGGCTGCCCAATAATTGGATGGCTCTACTTTAATCTCAGGAAAAGGCAGGCGCATGAAAACATTCATAACTTTCTCTCTATGCGCCGCGCTATTGGGTGCAGCAATCCCCGTCTTGGCGGACGTTTCCGAGGCAACGTTCACACCGCAAGGTGCCGAAACTTACTCGCCCATTCAACCTTCTCAAGTTATCGTCTACGTCTACAAACCTGGCTTCAAGTTCAAAGTCATAGGCGTGATTGAGGCGCTGGGCATGGCAGATGGAAATCAGTCTCTTCTGGATCAACTCGACATCTTGGGGCAATTGACAAGAACCCCGCCCACAGAAAAAGACGACATCGCACTCGCTATGAAGGCGTTAAAGAGTGAGGCCGCTGCAAATGGCGTCGATGCTGTATTAATACTTAGATCTGTTCAAGTTCGGGTTTCCCAAAGTGCCACCGAGCGCAGAATTCAAGCAGCAGCTATTCGTCGAGATGAATAGGCATCCTTGTGCTCCGGTCGAGTAGCCTATCCGTCGTTCAAAGGGATTGCCTGCGGCAGCCTGTTAACTCCAACGTTAGAGATTTTTCTATGTCACGCACATCAATTCGGTTTACTGTCCGCCGCAAAGGTGGAGCCTTATCTGGCCAAACTCTCGAACAAGAAATTCCAGCGTTTGACTGGAGCAGTTTTAAGAATCTTCCTAACGCTGAAGCTTTTGTAAAGAAAGCCTACTTTAGTTCAGCTCAAAGGCTTGTTAGAGAGATACACGAAAGCAAAAACACCAGCGGGGAACATCACCTTCAATCGATGGAAGCTCTTGTTGCACGTTCTATAAAGTTCACGCGGGAAGAAATCGGAGAGTGGTGTGACAGCCGAGACTGGGAGAAAGCCGGTTTTACGGAGGAGGCAGAAAAAAAAGTCGCCTTCCTAAAAGAAAAACTCCCTAACCTTTCTTCAAATGAGGAAGGGTTTCCTGAGAAATCAAGAACGCGTGCTGCCGAGATCGTTGCCAGCATCGCCGATAAAGACTCTGATCCGGTAGCTGACTTTCTGTGGGTAAAGCTCACACAAGAGCCAAAGAAAGACGATTTTT
>CAIYKK010000460.1 GCA_903926695.1 uncultured Burkholderiales bacterium | reverse complement strand
TGCAGGTGCGTGAAGCCGGGCAGGATGACTTCGACGTTTTTTTCGGCGACATCGATCAGGGCAAGCTGGAGTTCGCGCAGCAGGGCGGTGATGAGGTCGATCTCGTCGCGCAGCCACAGGCGCACATCGGTTGCCACCTGGTCGTTGCGCGAGCGGCCCGTGTGCAGGCGCTTGCCGGGATCACCGACGAGCTGGGTCAGGCGCGCCTCGATGTTCAGGTGTACGTCTTCGAGGTCCAGCTTCCATTCAAACGCGCCGGATTCGATTTCAGCGGTGATCTGCGCCATGCCGGTTTTGATGGCTTCGTGGTCGGCGTTGGCGATGATGCCTTGCGTGGCCAGCATGTCGGCGTGGGCCAGCGAGCCGGTGATGTCGGCCAGCCACAGGCGCTTGTCAAAAAACACGCTGGAGGTATAGCGCTTGACCAGATCGCTCATCGGCTCGGAGAACAGGGCGGACCAGGCTTGGGATTTTTTGTCGAATTGATTCATGGAGGGCTTTCTTGGGGAGGCGGTCACACGGCCCGGATGGAGCCGGTGACGAAAATAGGCACTTGAATTCATGGCAGTCAAGCCATCAAGCGGTGCAATACTCAGCGCTGTGATTTTATCTGGGCTGAGCATTCGCTTTTTCCCGGCCAACGATGAGCCTCTCTTCTTTCCACAAAACGACACCAGCTGTCACTTCGCTGGGGTAGAGTCGTGGTTACATTTTTCAATCAATCATGCACAATTTAACAACCCATTCCCCCGCTAAATCGGCAGACCTTCTCACCCAAAGTTTTGACGACCGCCAGCGCAAAATTGGCATTGCCAAAGACTACGTTGCCCGAACGCAAAAGCTGTTTGAGGCGTTTGGCAGCGCAGAACTCAAAACCTCGCACGCCCGTTTCCCGGAACTGCTCAACGCGCTCGACTCCAATGATGTTCGTTTGGTGGTGCTGGGCGAATTTTCACGCGGCAAGTCTTATTTGCTCAATTCGTTGTTGGGCATCGAGGTGTTGCCGACGGCCACGCAAACCACCACCGCGATCAACACCTTTTTGAAAGCCCTGCCCAAGGGCGAAACCGAGCGCTACATTCTGGTGCATTGGCAAGATAAAGAGCGCAAGCCGCAGCGCGTGGAATGGGTTGAAGACGACGCGCTGGAGCGCTGGGGCACGGAGCTGGAAGACACCCATGCCGATGTGCGTAAAGAAGTCGATCACATCGAATTGTTTTTAAGCCACCCGCTGCTGGACAAAGGCTTGGTGCTGGTGGACACGCCTGGCCTGCAAACCATTGTCAAGCACCACGAAGCCATCACGCGCAAGGCGATTGCAGAAGCCCACATTGCCCTGTTCGTGCAAGCCACCGACCAGCTGGGCGGCAACCAAACCGAGTGGGATTTCATGGAAAGCACGCTGAAAAGCAATTTCCAGAAGTTCATTACGGTCATCAACAAATGGGATTTGGTGCTGGAGCCGAAAGACAAGAAAGCCAGAGAGCGCGGCGAAGCCAAGAACATTGAGATGAGTCTTCAAACGGTCAAAGACAACTTTGCACGGGTTCTGAAAGACACGCCCAACAGTGAAGCTGAACTTGCCATGCTGACCGATGACAACAACCTGATGGGTGTCAGCGCAGAGTGGGCGCAGTCTGACGACCTCACTAGACGCAACCGTTCGGGCATTGACCGCCTGACGGCGCGCATTGTCAGCATGGTCGCCAGTGGTGAGGCGGTTCAGCAGATTTTGCTCAAGCCTTTGCAGCAGCTTTCATCTGTGCAGGC
>CAIYKK010000459.1 GCA_903926695.1 uncultured Burkholderiales bacterium | reverse complement strand
GTGTTTGTCGGCCTGACCACTTCGACCAAAGGCGAGAGCAGCAAAATCACCGCGCAGTTCAACCAGCACGGTTTTGAAGCGCTGGATTTGACGCACGACGAGCTGGCCAAGGAACACATCCGCCACATGGTTGGCGGGCACAGCGCGCTCTCGAAAGACGAGCGGCTGCTGCGGTTTGTGTTCCCTGAGCGGCCGGGCGCGCTGATGAAGTTTTTGTCCAGCATGCGGCCGGGCTGGAACATTTCGCTGTTCCATTACCGCAACCAGGGCGCGGACTACGGGCGCATTCTGGTCGGGCTGCAGGTGCCGCAGGCCGACAGCGCCGCGTTTCAAGAGTTTCTCGACACGCTGGGCTACCCGCACGTTGAAGAAACCGCCAACCCGGTGTACCGGCTTTTTCTGCAAAGCTGAACGCCGCCATGACTTCCCTTGACACCCAACTGCCCGACACCTCGGTGTGCCCCGGCTGCGGCGCGGGCCTGCGCTGCGGCATGGTGGCGGGCGACGCGCAATGCTGGTGCGTCCAGTTGCCCAACATCATGCCGCTGCCCACCGAGCGTGCGCCACTTTTATCCACCGATGCTGATGCGGCTTCGGCCAGCGCCGCTTCCTGTTTTTGTCCCGCCTGTCTTAAAAAAATCACCGATGACCGCCTCCATGCCCCTGCCTGACTCCGCTTTTTCCCTGCCCGCCATTGACTCCACCGCCGACGCCGCGCTCGCGGCCCGTTTGCAGCACAAGATTGACTACAAAACCAAACCGCAAGGCGCGCTCGGCGCACTTGAAGGCCTGGCGCTGCAGCTTGGCCTGATCCAGCGCAGCGAGTCGCCCGCGCTGCACGCGCCGCAAATGGTGGTGTTCGCCGCCGACCACGGCATTGCCGCCGAAGGTGTATCCGCCTTTCCGCAGGCCGTGACGGTGCAGATGGTGGGCAACATGCTCGCCGGTGGCGCGGCCATCAACGTGTTTGCACGCCAGCACGGCTTTGCGCTGCAGGTGGTCGATGCGGGCGTGGCCGCCGATCTGCCCGCGCATCCGCAACTGCAGGCGCGAAAAATCGCCTACGGCACGCAAAACCTGTGCGTGGAACCGGCCATGACCCGCGCCCAGGCCGAAGCCGCGCTCACGGCGGGCATGCAGGTCGTGCAGGCGCTGCCGGGCAATGTCGTTGCGTTTGGCGAAATGGGCATTGCCAACACCTCGCCCGCCGCGCTGCTGCTGGCGCGCCTGGGCGGCGTGGACATCCTTGACGCCACCGGGCGCGGCACCGGCCTGAACGACGCGCAACTGCTGCACAAACAAGCCGTGCTGACAAGCGCGCTGGCCCGCCACCCGGCCACCGAGCCGCTCGATGTGATCGGCGAACTCGCCGCGCTGGGCGGTCTGGAAATCGCCATGATGGTCGGCGCGATGCTGCAAGCGGCCAGCGAGCGCCGAGCCGTGCTGGTTGATGGTTTTATCGCCGGAGCCGCCGCGCTGGTAGCGCTGGCCTTGGCGCCCGCCGTGCGTGGTTATCTGGTGTTTTGCCACCGCTCCGCCGAAACCGGCCACCGCCTGCTGCTGGCCCAACTCAACGCCAAGCCGCTGCTCAAACTCGACTTGCGTCTGGGCGAAGGCACGGGCGCGCTGCTGGCCTGGCCGCTGGTGCAGGCGGCGGCCAATTTCCTCAACGAAATGGCCAGTTTTGAATCCGCAGGCGTGAGCCAGCAATAAACCCGGCCCGCCCGGCCACCGCCCGCCCGCTTCATGACTGCGCTGACCCGATTTATCCGCGAATACCTGCTCGCCATCCAGTTTTTCACCCGCATTCCCGTCACTGGGCGGCTGGCCGACTGGGTGGGCTTTAGCCCCGAGCTGCTGCGCGCCAGCACGGCGCATTTTCCGGGGATTGGCGCGGTCGTGGGCGTGGCGGCGGCGGGCGTTTATTACCTGCTGCAAACGCGCCTGCCTGACACCACGTTCACGCCGCTGGTGGCCGCCGTGTTCTGCACCGTCGCCACCGTGCTGCTGACCGGCGGCTTTCACGAAGACGGTCTGGCCGATGTGGCCGACGGCCTGGGCGGGGGCCACAGCCGCGAGCGCGCACTGGAGATCATGAAAGACTCCCGCGTCGGCGCTTTTGGCGCGATGGCGCTGGTGCTGGCGCTGCTGTGCAAGGTGTCGCTGCTAGCGATTCTTGGTTCGGTCGAGGGCGTTCCGGTGGCGTGGACAGCGTCGCCTTTTGTTGGCTGGTATGTGTGCGTGGCGCTGTGGACCGGCCATATCGTTTCGCGTGGGCTGCCGCTGCTCATCATCTGGCAGCTGGCGCATGTGGGCGACAGCGCCACGTCCAAATCGAAACCGCTGGCGGGGCAGATTTCCACCGCCAGCCTGTTGATGGCGCTGGTCTGGTGCCTGGCGGCGCTGGCGCTGGCCAGTCTGGCGCTGGAATCGACCAACCTGATCGTGGCCTGCGCGCTGGCCGTGCTGGCGCTGCTGTGGATGCTGCGCCTGTTCAAACGCCGCTTGCAGGGTTTTACCGGCGACTGCCTGGGTGCGACGCAACAGGTGTGCGAAATCGCTTTTTACCTCGGGCTGGCCGTGAGTTTGTGATGACGCTCTGGCTGGTTCGCCACGCGCAGCCGCTGATCGCGCCCGGCCTTTGCTACGGGCGGCTCGATGTGCCTGCCGATGCCAGCGCCACCGCCGACTGCGCCCGCCGTCTGGCGCTTGAATTGCCCGCCGGGATTAACGTTATCGCGTCTCCGCTGCAGCGCTGCGCTCAACTGGCCCGCGCCCTGCAAACGCTGCGGCCCGATTTGCGCTTTCAAACCGACGCGAGGCTGCAAGAAATGGATTTTGCCCGCTGGGAAGGCTGCGCCTGGAACGCCATTGACCCCGCCGAGCTGCAGGCGTGGACGAATGACTTTGCCCATTACGCCGTCGGCGGCACGGGCGAAAGCGTCGCGGCCTTCATGGCCCGCGTCGGCGCGGCGTTTGATGCGGTCAATGCGGCCCCAACCCGCGCCGCGCTCTGGATCACCCACGCGGGCGTGATCCGCGCC
>CAIYKK010000458.1 GCA_903926695.1 uncultured Burkholderiales bacterium | reverse complement strand
TGATCTGCGCCGCGTCTGCCAGCGCCGGGCTTGCGGGCAAATCCCCGGTGCCGCTGATCCAGAAGGAGTTCACCGGCAACTGGCGCTTGACTTCCCGCGCATCGTTGAACGGGTGGGTGTAAAGCAGCATCTGGATTTCGTTTTGCAGTCGGCGCAGGGGCCGGGCCTGCGGCGCGTCGGGCAGCCAGGCATCGACATTGCGCGCCAGCACGCGGTCGAGCGCGGCGGTGGGCAACTGGCGCAGCAACTCGCCTTCGGCCAGCCAGCGGCCGGGGCCGAGGGCGCTGACGTAGTGCAGCGTGATGCCGTCGGTTTCAAAATACGGCTGCACGATGGCCAGCAGGGCGCGGGATTCGACTTCGGTCAAGGCCAGCGCCGCCGGGTCGCTCAGCGTGGCGTGCATGTGGCCCATCGCCCAGTGGCAGGGCGTGATCCAGGCCCAGGCTTTGCCCGCGCCCGCTGTGACATGCTGGGCGGCGTCGTGCGCGGCCCAGGGCAGCAGGCCGTCGGGCGTTGTTTCACTCGCCAGGCCGAGCGCACGGGCCAGCGCCCGCTCGTGCGGCGGCGAGAGCGATTCGCTTTCTTGATCGTCGGTCTGGATCAGCTGCATGTTTTGCAGCAACTGGCCGAGGTGGCCGGTGGCTTCACGCGGCAGCGATTGCAGCGTGGGCAGCCAGGCTTCGGCGCTGCAGGCGGCAAAAGGAATCAGCAATTGGGGGGGCGTGGGGGAGTGCATCTTGCCTATTGTCCGGGATGCCACAATTAGCGCCCTATGCAAACCCCTTACGAGCTGATTCTGGGCTGGCGCTACACCCGCGCAGGCCGCGCCACCCGGCGCAATGGTTTTATTTCTTTTATTTCCGGCGTGTCCATGCTGGGCATCGCGCTGGGCGTGGCCGCGCTCATCATCGTGCTCAGTGTGATGAACGGCTTTCAAAAAGAAGTGCGCGACCGCATGCTGGGCGTGATTTCCCACATCGAGGTGTTTGCGCCCGGCGGCGGCGCGCTGCTTGACCCGCAGAAAACCCTGGCTGAAATCCGCGCCAATCCCAACGTCGTCGGCGCGGCCACGTTCATCGCTGCGCAGGCGCTGCTGGCACGCGGCGAGGACATGAAAGGTGCGATGGTGCGCGGCATCGACCCGGCGCTTGAAGGCCAGGTGACGGACTTGGCCGTGGCGCTGGAAAAAACCGCTTTCCCCAAACTGGTCAGCGGCCAGTTCGGCGTGGTGCTGGGCGGCGAACTGGCGCGCAGCCTGGGCGTGCGCGACGGCGACAGCGTCACCCTGATTGCGCCCAGCGGACAGGTGACGCCTGCGGGCATCGTGCCGCGCCTCAAGCAGATGACGGTGGTCGGCACGTTTGACTCGGGCCATTACGAATACGACTCGGCGCTGGTCATGCTGCACCAGGACGACGCGGCGCGCATTTTTCGGCTCGAAGGGCCGACGGGCATCCGCATCAAGCTCAAGGATTTGCATCAGGCGCGGCAGGTGGCGGTGCAGCTCTCGCACACCCTGAGCGGCGACGTGCTGATCCGCGACTGGACGCAGCAGAACAAAACGTGGTTTTCCGCCGTGCAGCTGGAAAAACGCATGATGTTCATCATCCTGACGCTGATCGTGGCGGTGGCGGCGTTCAACCTCGTCAGCACGCTGGTGATGACGGTGACCGACAAGCGCGCCGACATTGCGATTTTGCGCACGCTGGGCGCGAGCCCGAAAAGCATCATGGGCATTTTTATGGTGCAGGGCGCGATGGTGGGCGTGATTGGCACGTTTTCGGGGCTGCTGCTGGGGCTGGGGATTGCGTTCAACATCGACGTGATCGTGCCCGCGCTGGAGCGGCTGTTGAACGCCAGCTTTTTGCCCAAGGACATTTACCTCATCAGCCGCATGCCGAG
>CAIYKK010000457.1 GCA_903926695.1 uncultured Burkholderiales bacterium | reverse complement strand
GCCAGTTCCAGCTCGCTTTGCGCGGCCAGCACCTGCGCGTGCAAGCCGCGCGCGCGCGCGGCGGCTTCGTGGGTGTCGGTGACCGGCGCGTCGCCGAGCGCGAAGCGGTCTTTGGCCTCGGTGTAAGCGCGCTCGACGGCGCTTTGCTGTTGGCGCAGCAAGGCCAGCTTGCGCCCGGCCAGCACCACGTCAAAGTAGCGTTGCACCGTTTGCAACATCAAGTTTTGCTGGGCGATGGTCCATTGCAGGCTGGCTGCGTCCGCGCCGATGTTGAGTTGCTCGCGCTGGGCGCTGCGCTCGGCGTTGTACAGCGGCTGGCGGGCGCTCAGGCTCCAGCCGGTGGCGCTGCCGTTGTTGATCGACGTGCCAAACGACACGCCGTTCGACTGACCAAAGTCGGGCGCGGAAAACTGCGCGCCGTCCATTGCCGTCTGCGCGCTGGAGCGGCCCGCGCTGGCACTAATCATCACGTTGGGCCGCCACAGCGCAGCGCCCTGAGCGCGGCGGGTTTCACCAGCGGCGCGGGCGGCGTCGGCGACTGCCGCCTGCGGGTCATGCAGACGCGCCGCCTGCCAGACCTGCATCAAATCAGCCGCCTGGGCGGACAAGCTGCACAGCGCGAGGACGGCTGCAGCCAGCGCAGCCCGGCGCGGCGCAGTGGACGCGCCAGCCAAAGCGGCGGCGCAAGGAAAAGCGGCCCGGTTCATGTTTTAGCAGCCGCGCTGCACGCCGAACCGGCGCAGCAGGCTTTCCATCAAACACCAGCCCGACAGCGCGCTTTGCAGCAGATTCAGACCGACAAAGGCCGTAAACGCCAGCCACCACTGATTCACAAACACCGGGCTGCCCGGTGCGCCCAGCGCCAGCGACAGCAGGATAAAAGTGCCAGCCACCAGCCGGACGATTTGCCATGATTTCATGCGGAACTCCTTCAAAGTTAAAAAGTGCAGATGCTTTCAGCCGGGCAGCGCCGGAGAAGCAAACTGCTTGCGGTAAGCCGCGTAATACAGCGTCGGAATCACCACCAGCGTCAGCACGGTAGAGACAAAAATGCCAAAAATCAGCGAAATCGCCAGCCCGTTGAAAATCGGGTCATCGAGGATGAAAAACGCGCCCATCATCGCGGCCAGCCCGGTCAGCACAATCGGCTGGGCGCGGGTGATGGCGGCATGCACCACGGCCTCCTTGAACGGCACGCCGTCACGCGCCTGCAGGTTGATGAAATCGACCAGCAAAATCGAATTGCGCACGATGATCCCGGCCAGCGCGATCATGCCGATCATGCTGGTCGCCGTGTACTGCGAATGCAGCAGCGCGTGGCCCGGCATCACGCCGATGATGGTCAGCGGAATCGGCGCCATGATGATCAGCGGCGTGAGGTAGGAGCCAAACTGCGCTACCACCAGCAGGTAAATCAAAATCAGGCCGACGCCGTAGGCCGCGCCCATGTCGCGAAAAGTGTCGTAGGTGATTTGCGATTCGCCGTCCCATTTCAGCGCGTAGCCGCGCCACGCGTCCGGCGGCTGGCTGATGAAATATTCAGCCAGCGGGCCGCCGTCGGGCGCGGTGATGGCGTTGATCTGGCTGCGCATCTGGAACACGCCGTAGAGCGGGCTGTCCAGCTTGCCCGCCATGTCGGCGGTGACGAAATTGACCGGCAGCAGGTCTTTGTGAATCACCGGCTGCTCGCGTTGCGTGTCGCTCAGTGTGACCAGTTCGCGAATCGGCACCAGCTTGCCCGAGGCGCTGTTGACGCTCAATTGCAACAGCGCGGCCAGATCGCCGTGGCGGCTGGCGGGCAGTTGCAGCAGCGCCGGGGCCGGGTATTTGCTGGCGTCGTGCAGATACGTCACCGCTTCGCCCGCGAGTCCGGCACGCAGTGTGCTGACGATGGCTTGCTGCGACACGCCCAGTAGCGCGGCTTTGCGCCGATCTACCAGCAGCACCAAGCGCGGCGCGCTGGCAATGCTGCTGTCGTCAACATCCACCACGTTGGCGGTTTTCTCGAAAATGGCGCGCACGGCTTTGGCGACCGTGCGGCGGCCTTCGGCGTCCGGGCCGTAAATCTCGGCGACGATGGGAGCCAGCACCGGCGGGCCGGGCGGCACTTCGACGATTTTGACGTTCGCACCAAAGCGCAGGCCGATCTTTTGCAGCTCGGGCCGCACGCGGGTGGCGATGGCGTGGCTCTGGTCGCTGCGGTGGTGTTTGTCCACCAGATTGACCTGAATGTCGCCGACTTCGCCGCCTGCGCGCAGGTAATACTGGCGCACCAGCCCGTTGAAGTTGATGGGCGCGGCGGTGCCAGCGTAGGCTTGGTAGTGCGTCACTTCCGGCACGGTGGCCAGATAAGCACCGAGTTCGTGCAGCACGGCGGCGGTTTTTTCGACCGGTGTGCCAGCGGGCATATCGACAATCACCTGAAACTCGGATTTGTTGTCAAACGGCAGCATTTTGAGCAGCACCAGCCCGGTGGCGGGCAGCACCAAGGAGAGCGCAATCAGTCCCGCCACGCCCAGCCCGAGCAGACCCCGGTTGCGCCCGCCGCGCTTGTCGTCAAGCAGCGGCTTGAAAATGCGCTCGAACAGCGGCGCGATTTTTCCTGCCATGCCGGTGGCATGGGTGGCTGGCGAAGTCGTAAGCTGGTTCGCCAACTTCCCTGTGGGCTGCTTTGTGAGTTGATACGCAGGCTGGCCGGTGGCGTGGCCAACTGGCAACGCGCTGGCAGTTGCGCCGTGGCTGCCATCGGCTTGGCCGTGATGATCCATCATCCACAGCCGCGCCAGCCACGGCGTGACGACAAAGGCAATCGCCAGCGACAGCAGCATGCCCATGCTGGCGTTGATCGGAATCGGGCTCATATACGGCCCCATCAGGCCGCTGACAAACGCCATCGGCAGCAGCGCGGCAATGACGGTCAGCGTCGCCAGAATCGTCGGGCCGCCGACTTCATCGACCGCGCCGGGAATGATTTCAGCGAGCTTTTTATCGGGAAACAGCTGCTGGTGCCGGTGGATGTTTTCGACGACGACGATGGCGTCATCGACCAGAATGCCAATCGAAAAAATCAGCGCAAACAGCGACACGCGGTTCAGCGTGAAGCCCCACGCCCACGAGGCAAACAGCGTCACCGTCAGCGTCAAAATCACGGCGCTGCCGACGATGGCCGCTTCGCGCCGCCCCAGCGCGATAAACACCAGCGCCACGACGGAAGCGGTGGCGAACAGCAATTTTTGAATCAGCTTTTGCGCCTTGTCGTTGGCCGACGCGCCGTAGTTGCGCGTCTCGGCGACCTGGACCGCGTCGGGAATCACGCTGTTGTGCAGTTGGGCGACACGCGCCATCACGGCGTTGGCCACGTCGATGGCGTTTTCGCCGGGCTTTTTCGTGATGGCCAGCGTCACCGCCGGGTAGTCGCCGCCGCCGTCTTTGGCCGAGAGTCCGTGCCAGACATAGCGGCTGGCCGGCAGTGGGCCGTCGCGCACCGTGGCCACGTCTTTTAAAAATACCGGGCGGCCATTTTGCACGCTGACCACCAAATCGGCGACCTCGCTGGCCTGTGCCAGATACGGCCCGGCTTCAATCGACAGGCTCTGGTTGCCGCCAATCAGCTCGCCGACCGGCAGGCCCAGATTGGCCGATTGCAGCGCCTGGCGCAACATCGGCACGGTCACGCCCGAGCCGTTCATGCGGGCAGGGTCCAGCTCGACCAGCACGGCGCGGCCGGGGCCGCCCAGCGTTTGCACTTCGCGGGTGCCGGGGACGCGCTTGAGATCGGCCTCAATGCTGTGCGCCACGCGCTCTAAATCGTAAGCGCTGGTGGCAGGGTTTTTGGCGTACAGCGTCAGCGTGACGATGGGCACGTCGTCGATGCCCTTGG
>CAIYKK010000456.1 GCA_903926695.1 uncultured Burkholderiales bacterium | reverse complement strand
GCATGGCCTTCAAGGCTTCCGGCTTGAGGTCGTCCAACAGAACAAGGCCATGCTCTCCGGCTGGCCGGATGTAGATGTCGTTGCCCTTGGCGTTCATCCGCTTGAGCCATGCGGCGGACTGCTCCACCTCGGCGCGGCTCCATTCCCGGTGCATCATTTGCCCGGTCTTGGCTTCGCGGATACCGACCTCGAAGCGCGGCACGTCCAGCGCGGTTATCTGCCTCTGGATGGCTTCAAGGCTTCGATCACGGCGGGCTTCAGGTAATCGGCTACCGCTTTCGCGTCCAGCTGGTTCTGCACTGTCGGCGGTGCCAGCCAAAGCCAAAACCCGCTCACGAGCGCTGCCGTAACCAATCCCGTCATCACGGCCAGGGCGTAGTGTCTCCACTCCATCCGCGCCCCGGCTTGGTTCAGACTGTCGGCGGCTTTCTGCGCTTCCACTGCGGCCTCCTTGTAGCCCTGCACCGACGTCGATAGCTGACGCTGGAACGTTTCGCCCTGCTCCCGGCTCTTGCGGTCGATCTCGGCCAGCGTCTGCCGCGTCTCGTCCGTCAACGCGGCCAGCGCCTGCGCCAACGGCTCCAGCGTCGCGGCCAAGTCCTCCGCGCTCTGGTGCTTGGTCTGCCGTACTGTCTCGATCTGGGCTGCCAAACACTCTAGCCGTGTCTCGTTCGTTGCTAGCGCGGACTGCCGCAAAGTCTCTGTCTTGCTCATACGTTACCCCTCGTTTTGCCAGCCCTGCCGGGCTGTAAGCCTTGCCTAAGTCGCTGCCTTTCATGGTCACGCCGTCCAGCCGGTAAGACAGGCCGGACAGCTTCGCGCCCTCCAACTGGACGACCGGCACCAGTTCCACGCCGGCGCCTTCCAATCGCTCCTGGTACACGCTGAAGCTGCGGCAATCCTTGGCTGCGCCGTCGCAAAGCTGCTGCAATTGCTGCCTGGTCGATGGCGCGCCAGTGCGGATGCCGCCTTCGATTTCGCCCTTGGTCGGCGCTTTGCGCTCGGCCTCGATGCTCGGGGCGACCCGTTGCAGCCCGTAATCCCGTTCCAGCTCGCGCATGATGGCCTCCTGCCGCTTGTAGTCTTGGCTGTCGCTGGTCACGCTGCCGTCAAAACGGATGCGGTTCGCCAGAATGTGAATGTGTTCGTGCTCGGTGTCGGTGTGACGCGTCACGATAAATTGATTTTTTTCTAGGCCCATTCCGTCCATGTAGCGTTTCCCAATCTCGCGCCACTGTGCATCCGTGAGCTTTTCGCCGGGGGCTGCGGATAGAGATACATGCAAGACGGCTTTGCCCAGGTTGGGCCGTAGCTTGCGAATCTCGCCAAACTCGGCGGCAAGTTCACGCGGATTTTCTCCGGCCATGTTGGTATCAAGCACCTGCCCGCCCTCTTTTGTGAGGTCGTATTCCAGCGCCCCGCGAAAACCCTTACCCTTGACCGCCTTGGCAATCATGCGCCCCCCGCACCAAGAAGGGCCAGCCGCAAGCGCCCGACTTCAGCGGCCAGCCGCTGCAATAGTCCATCGGCGACGGTGACGCTTTGGCCTGAATTCGCCAGCCGCGCCAACTGATTGAGGTTGCCCGACAACCGCGCCAGTTCGGCGTACTGCTCCCGGTTGATGGGCGGCACTGGCGGCGAAGGCAGGCGACGCGACAGCGCGGCTTCCCGCAACCACTGTGCCGGGGTCACGCCCATTTGTTCTGCCTTGGCTTTGAGGGCGGCGTATTCATGCGCCGACACGCGAACGCCAATGGTCGAGACGCGCACGGCGGAGGGGTCGCCCTTGGGGCGGCCTCCTCTGGCCTTGCGGGGTATTGCTTCTTCCGTCATGAATGAGCCTCCAGCGAATGAGTACGGACGGCGGGAAGCGAAGCGCTCCCCGCCGGGGTGCAGGG
>CAIYKK010000455.1 GCA_903926695.1 uncultured Burkholderiales bacterium | reverse complement strand
GACATTCGCCACGGCTGCATCGACATGGGCCACGGCGCGGGCGGGCGCGCTGCCGCGCAACTAATTGAAGAGCTGTTTCTGGCCGCCTTTGACAACGACTACCTGCGCCAGGGCAATGACGGCGCGGTGTTCGCGCCGCCGCCGCTGCCGCCCGGCGCCCGGCTGGTGATGGCGACTGACGGCCATGTGGTGTCGCCGCTGTTTTTCCCCGGCGGCGATGTGGGCTGCCTGAGCGTGCATGGCACGGTGAACGACGTAGCCATGTCCGGCGCGCAGCCGCTGTATTTGACGGCCAGTTTTATTCTGGAAGAAGGCTTCCCGCTGGCGGATTTGAAACGCATCGTGGACTCGATGGCGCGGGCGGCGCGTGAGGCGGGCGTGCCGGTCATCACCGGCGACACCAAAGTCGTCGAGCGCGGCAAGGGCGATGGCGTGTTTATCAGCACGACGGGCCTGGGCGTGGTCGCGCCCGGCGTCGATATTGCGGGCAGTAATGCGCGGTCCGGCGACGTGGTGCTGCTGTCGGGCACCATCGGCGAACACGGCGTGGCCGTGCTGTCGCAGCGCGAATCGCTGGAGTTTGAAACCACGATTGAATCGGACACCGCCGCGCTGCACACGCTGGTGGCTGCCATGCTGCAAGCCGCGCCCGGCGGCGTGCGCGTGCTGCGCGACCCGACACGCGGCGGCCTGGCCACCACGCTGAACGAAATCGCCCGCCAGTCCGGCGCGGGCATGCTGCTCGACGAGGCGGCGATTCCGGTGTTGCCGCAGGTGGAAGCCGCCTGCGAACTGCTGGGGCTGGACCCGCTTTACATTGCCAATGAGGGCAAGCTGATTGCTATTTGCGCGCCCGAAGCCGCCGACGCGGTGCTGGCCGCGATGCGAAATCACCCGCTGGGACAAGCCGCCGCCCGCATCGGCACCGTGACCGAAGACGCGCACCATTTTGTGCAAATGACGACGCGCTTTGGCGGGCGGCGAGTGGTGGACTGGCTCAGCGGCGAGCAATTACCGCGTATTTGCTGAGACTGGCCCATTCCTACAATTGATTCATCGTTCAAACAGTCAAATTCCATCAGCATCTCGGCCATGTACCTAAACGACAGCGAAGAACAGACCCCCTTAGAAAAAAAGCTCCTGAGATGCATGGAATTCCATGCTGTTCTCGACGAAATTTGGGATGTACTTCCACCTCCTGAAGGGAAGCGAGAAATAGCCATAGCAGGCTTTTGTCGCGGGGTCCGGGAATTAGTTCACGGCCAGTGCATGCTGTTGGTGACTGGGCATTCGCTTGCAGCCATGACCTTGATTCGTCCAGCTTTTGAAAACCTGCTCAAAGCTATCTGGGCGGTCCAAGGAGCCAGTGATGCATGGGTAGAGCGTTTTCTTACACCGCCTCCAACGGCAGAGGTCAAAGAAACGGCACATCAGCTTTCGATCAAAGAGCTCTTGGAAGACATCAAAAAGCATCACCCCGCCCATATCTACAAAATGCTGCAGGAGTTCAACGATGCCACTATCAAGGCAATGCACTCCTTTGTCCACGGCGGAATTTACTCTGTTACCCATGCGCTGGTGGACATTCCTGAGCAACAACAAGTCAACCTGATGCTCAACAGCAATGGTTTCCTCATCATGGCTTTAAACGTCATTTTTATGCCTTTCGGGGGAGCTAAAGGTGAACTGACAAAGCTCCAGCAAGAGTTTTCGGACTGCTTACCTCCTGTGACTTATGCCAGACACTAAAAATCAAAGTCACCGCGCTATCGGCACCGTGACCGAGGACGCGCATCATTTCGTGCAGATGACGACGCGCTTTGGTGGGCGGCGCGTGGTGGACTGGCTCAGCGGCGAGCAATTGCCGCGTATTTGCTGAGGCGCGCGCTCCACGGCTGACCCGATAATCAGCCGATGGAAACCAAATGGCTGGAAGATTTTGTCTCGCTCGCTGAAACGCGCAGTTTCAGCCGTTCGGCCCAGCTTCGCCACGTCACGCAGCCTGCGTTTTCGCGGCGCATTCAGGCGCTTGAAGCCTGGGCGGGCACCGATCTGGTGGACCGCAGTTCGTACCCCACGCGCCTGACGCCAGCGGGCCAGACGCTGTACAGCCAGTCGCTGGACACGCTTCAGAGCCTGCAATCGACCCGCGCCATGCTGCGCAGCCACACGGCGGCGGGGCAGGATTTCATCGAGTTTGCCGTGCCGCACACGCTGGCGTTCACGTTTTTTCCGGCCTGGATCAGCAGCCTGCGCGAAAAGTTCGGCCCGGTCAAAAGCCGCCTGATCGCGCTCAATGTGCATGACGCCGTGCTGCGTCTGGTCGAGGGCAGCTGCGACCTGCTGCTGTCGTATCACCACGATTCCCAGCCGTTTCAGCTCGATCCGGGGCGCTACGAAATGGTTTCGCTCGGGCGCGAGGTGCTCGCGCCGCTGTGCCGCGCCAACGCCGCCGGAAAGCCTGAATTTGCCCTGCCGGGGCGCATCGGCCAGCCGCTGCCGTATCTGGGCTACGCGCCGGGCGCTTACCTTGGGCGCGTGGTCGAGCTGATTCTCAAGCAGTCGGCCACCGCCATTCACCTCGACCGGGTGTACGAAACCGACATGGCCGAGGGACTGAAAGCAATGGCGCTCGAAGGCCACGGCGTGGCGTTTTTGCCCCTCAGCGCGGTGAAAAAAGAGCTGCGCTCGAAAAAACTGGTCCGCGCCGGAGCGGGCTTGGAAATGACGCTGGACGTGCGCCTGTACCGCGAACGCCCCACCGGGCGCGACGCCGCCAAAACCCCGGCGCAAGCGCTGTGGATGTATTTGCAAGCCCAGGCTGGGGCCAGCGCGGCCCGCGCGCCCGCCGTGCGCTAGTGGTTGCACGGCCAGCGAGTTGCTGGCGCACGAGCCTCCGCCGGAGCGCAAAAGCATGCCAACCACGCCGGTCCAATGCGAGTGTGGCGTGAATCGTGCTAACAACTGCCTCATAGTCTGGCGCATCAGGAATGCACCATTGTGGATAAGGCCCAGGGCCGGGTAAACATAGGCGCACCCCGCCAGCCAAGTCCCTAAAATGATTTCAACCCTTTGACGACCGTTTCACTTCCCACTTTCAGGAGATTTTTCATGAAACTCAAGCTCATCGCCTTGTCTGCCGCGCTGCTCGCTTCGGGCGCGGCTTTTGCGCAGGCCACCGACACCGTCGCCAAGGCCAAGGCCTCCGGCATGGTGACGATGGGCGTGCGCGATTCGTCGGGCGCGCTGTCTTACACGCTGGGTGACGGCAAATACGTCGGCTACCACGTTGAAATCTGCCAGCGCGTCATCGCCAATCTGGAAAAAGCCGTGGGCAAAAAGCTCGAAGTCAAGTACCAGCCCGTGACCTCGCAAAACCGCATTCCGCTGGTGCAAAACGGCACCGTCGATATCGAATGCGGCTCGACCACCAACAACGCCACCCGCGCCAAAGACGTGTCTTTCCTCGTGACCACGTTTGTCGAAGAAGTGCGCATGGCGGTCAAGGCCAATTCGGGCATCACCTCAATCAAGCAGCTCGATGGCAAAAACGTCGCCACCACGACGGGCACGACCTCGGTGCAGACGCTGCGCAAAAACGAGCGCGCCAACGGCATCGACTTCAAGGAGGTTTACGGCAAAGATCACTCGGACAGCTTTTTGCTGCTGGAGTCGGGCCGCGCCGACGCGTTTGTGATGGACGGCTCGATTCTGGCGGGCAACATCGCCTCGTCCAAGAATCCGGCGGATTTCAAGATTGCGGGCGAAGTGCTCAGCGTCGAGCCGATTGCCATCATGGTGCGCAAGGACGATGCCGCGCTGAAAAAAATCGGCGACGACACCATCAAGGCGATGATCAAGAGCGGCGAACTCGCCAAGCTGTGGGACAAGTGGTTCCTGCAGCCAATTCCGCCTAAAAACACCCGCGTCGGCCTGGCCGTGAGCGAAAGCACCAAAGCCGCCTGGGCCACGCCGAACGACAAGCCAATGGAAGACTACGCCAAGAAATAATTGCCGCCCTCGGCGCCAATCAATAAACCCCGTCTGTGTGTGCTGGCGGGGTTTCTTTTTTTGAAGAGCGCATGGCGTGGCTCTGAAACACAACCGGCAGGAGCGAACATGAACTGGGACTGGAAAGTTTTTTTAAATGACGACGGGGGCGGGCGCACCTACCTCGAATGGATGTTCGACGCCTGGGGCTGGACGCTGGCGGTGGCCGGATCGGCCTGGCTGGTGGCGATGGTGCTGGGCGCGCTCATGGGCACGCTGCGCACGCTGCCCAACCACCCGTGGCTGGTGCGCCTCGGCAATGTCTGGGTGGAGCTGTTTCGCAACATTCCGCTGCTGGTGCAGATTTTTATCTGGTACTTTGTCGTGCCCAAGATGTTCCCGGCGATGCAGCGCGTGCCCGGCTTTGTGCTGGTCGTGCTCGCGCTGGGGTTTTTCACTTCGGCGCGCATTGCCGAGCAGGTGCGCGCAGGCATTGAGGCGCTGCCCAAAGGCCAGCGTTACGCGGGCATGGCGCTGGGTTTCACCACGGCGCAGACTTACCGTTATGTGATTTTGCCGATGGCTTTTCGCATGATCCTGCCGCCGCTGACCAGCGAGTCCATGAACCTGCTGAAAAACTCCTCAGTCGCGTTTGCCGTGTCGATTGCCGAACTCACCATGTTTGCCATGCAGGCGCAGGAGGAAACCTCACGCGGCGTGGAAATTTACCTCGCCGTGACGGCGCTGTATGCGGTGTCCGCCTTTGCAGTGAACCGGCTGATGGCGCTGGTGGAGAAAAAACTCCAGATTCCCGGCATGGTGATGGCCGGTATGGCTGGCGGAGGACACTGACATGCTCGGACTCGACTGGAGTTTTCTGGACTGGGAGATGCTTTCGCGCTTCGTGAAGAACGGGTTTCTGTTCAGCCTGCAGCTCACGCTGGTGGCCACGCTGGGCGGCATTGTGTTGGGCACGCTGCTGGCGTTGATGCGCCTGTCGGGCAAAAAGGCGCTGGCGCTGCCCGCCACCATTTACGTCAACGGCATGCGCTCGGTGCCGCTGGTGATGGTGATCTTGTGGTTTTTCCTGCTGGTGCCGACGATCATCGGGCGGCCCATCGGCGCGGAGCTGTCGGCGACCATCACGTTTATCGCGTTTGAGGCGGCTTATTTCAGCGAGATTGTGCGCGCTGGCATTCAGTCCATCTCGCGCGGTCAGGTCAACGCCGGGCGCGCTCTGGGCATGACTTACGCGCAGAACATGCGCTTCATCATCCTGCCGCAGGCGTTTCGCAACATGGTGCCGGTGCTGCTGACGCAGACCATCATCCTGTTTCAGGACACCTCGCTGGTGTATGCGATTGGCGCTTACGACCTGCTCAAGGGCTTCACCACGGCGGGCAAAATTTACGGCCGCCCCGAAGAGGCTTATCTGCTGGTCGCCGTGGTGTATTTTGTGCTGTGCTACAGCCTGTCCTGGCTGGTCAAGCGGCTCAACAGCCGCATCGCCATCATCCGCTGAGTCCTTTTTGCCACTGGAGCGAACGAAATGAAAATGATTGAACTGAAAGAAGTGTCCAAATGGTACGGCTCGGTGCAGGTGCTCAACAACTGCACGACCAGCATTGCCAAGGGCGAAGTGGTGGTGGTGTGCGGGCCGTCGGGCTCGGGCAAATCGACCCTGATCAAAACCATCAACGCGCTGGAGCCGATTCAAAAGGGCGAGATTTTTGTCAACGGCCAGGCCGTGCATGACCCCAAAACCGACCTGCCCAAACTGCGCAGCCACGTCGGCATGGTGTTCCAGAATTTTGAATTGTTCCCGCACCTGAGCGTGACCGAGAACCTGACGCTGGCGCAAATCAAGGTGCTGGGCCGCAAACCCGACGAGGCCAAAACCCAGGGCCTGAAATACCTCGACCGCGTGGGCCTGATGGCGCACAAAGACAAATTTCCCGGCCAGCTTTCGGGCGGGCAGCAGCAGCGCGTGGCGATTGCGCGGGCGTTGAGCATGGACCCGATTGCCATGCTGTTTGACGAGCCGACTTCGGCGCTGGACCCGGAAATGGTCGGCGAGGTGCTGGACTGCATGATGGGCCTGGCCAACGACGGCATGACCATGATGGTGGTGACGCACGAAATGGGTTTTGCCAAAAAGGTTGGCAGCCGCGTGATTTTTATGGACGTGGGCGGGCGCATTCTGGAAGACTGCTCGAAAAAGGAATTTTTCAGCCACCCGGAAAACCGCCAGGAGCGCACCAAAGATTTCCTGAACAAAATCCTGCAGCACTGAGGCGCGTTGCGGGCAAAACCCGCCCGCCCGGCGAACCCGCCTGCCCGGCGAACCCGCCGGTGCATCCGCCGCCAAACCCGCCGCACGGGCGGGCCAGCTTTTGCCAAGCTGGGCTGTGCGTAGCCGCTGTTTCAGGCCGTGTCAATAGTCCGGTTGGCGATTGACCGTGAACATGGCTGAGCTAATGATTGAGCTTTCTCAAAAGAAGTCCTCCTCATTCCCGTGCGAATGAACACAGCTTCTTTTGAAAATGCCTTGAAAGGTCTCGATCCATGATCCTCGCCCACAAAAGCATGCAGGGAACCGGCTTGAGCGCCCCTCGCGCTGACGCGGAGCTGGCCGTGGTGCCTGCGCCGGGGGGCGCTGCGGCGCACATTCCTGTGTACGTGGCCACGCCCGAGCGCATCGCCGCCTCGCAGATGACGGCGTTCACGGCGGCGCTGGAAGCCTGGACGGGCCAGACCTTCCCCGACTACGAGGCGCTGCATGCTTTTTCGGTGCGCTCGTACAAAACCTTCTGGCAATGCTTTGCGCTGTGGTCGCATGGCTCGCTGCAGTTGTCGGGCAGCACGGCACCGGTGTGCGTCGGCGATACCAGCGAACATGCGCGTTTTTTTCCGCAGGCCCAGCTCAACTACGCCGACAGCCTGCTCAACCTCTCGGTCGCGCCCGCGCATGCGCCCGCGCTGACGGCCTGCCACGCCGACGGCAGCCGCGTGCGCTGGAGCCGGGGCCAGCTGCGCGAGCGGGTGGCGCGGCTGGCGCAGGCGTTATCCGCGCTCGGGCTGCGTGAAGGCGACCGCGTCGCGGGCGTGATGCGCAACGATGGCCATGCCGTCGTCGCGGCGCTGGCGGTGACGGCGCTGGGTGCCACTTTGTCCACGTCAGCGCCCGAGATGGGCGTGGAGGCGATTCTGGACCGGTTTGCGCCGCTGGCACCCAAGCTGCTTTTGGCGCACACGGCGGCGCGGGCGTTCGACTCCGGCCTGTCGCTAGCCGACAACATCACCGCGCTGGCCGCCGCACTGCCGTCGCTGGAGGGCATCATCAGCCTGGACGGCGGTAGCCTGCCCGGCGCGCCAAAGCTGCCGATTCACGCGCTCGATGCGCTGATCGACAGCGGCGATGCCGAGGGTTTTGTGTGGCGGTGTTTTGCTTTCAATCACCCGCTGTTCATCATGTTTTCGTCGGGCACCACGGGCAAGCCCAAGTGCATCGTCCACGGCGCGGGCGGCACACTGCTGGAGCATTTGAAAGAGCACCGGCTCCACACCGACCTGCGGCCCGGCGAGCGTATGTATTTCCACACCAGCTGCGCCTGGATGATGTGGAACTGGCAGCTGTCGGCGCTGGCCAGCGGCGTCGAAATCGTGACTTACGACGGGCCGATTTCCAGCGTGGACAGGCTTTGGCGTCTGGTCGCTGACGAGCGTGTCACGGTGTTTGGCACCAGTCCAGCCTATCTGCGCATGTGCGAAGACGCGGGTCTGGCACCGGGGCGCCAGTTTGACCTGGGCGCGCTGCGCGCCGTGTTGTCCACGGGCGCGGTGCTGCACGACGCGCAGTTTCACTGGGTCCGCGATCAGGTCAAAGAGCTGCCGCTGCAGTCGATTTCGGGCGGCACCGACATCATTGGCTGTTTTGTGCTGGGCAACCCGAACCTGCCGGTGTACGCCGGTCAGGCGCAGTGCCGCAGTCTGGGCCTTGACGTTCAGGCGTGGGAACAGGGCGTGCCCGCCAGCGGCATTGGCGAGCTGGTTTGCGTCAACCCGTTTCCTTCGCGCCCGCTGGGGTTTTTTGGCGACAAGAAAGGCGCGGGCTTTCATGCGGCTTATTTCAGCCGCAATCCGGGCGTCTGGACGCACGGCGATTTGATCGAGTTTTCTGCGCAGGGCGCGGCGCGGCTGCACGGGCGTTTTGACGGCATGCTCAACGTCAACGGCATCAACGTCGCGCCTAACGAGATTTACCGCGTGCTCAACGACATGGCCGACATCCGCGAGGCAATGGTGGTCGAGCAGCGCACGCCGCAGGGCGAAAAAGAGGCCGCGCAGAATCCGCAGAATCCGCAGAATCTGCCCAATTCGCCCAATTCGCCAGACAGCGCCCGGTTCGAGCAGCGCACCGTGCTGCTGCTGGTGCTCAAAAACGGCCTTGAACTGAGCGGCGCGCTGGTCGCGCATGTGCGGCGCGAACTGGCGCGGCGCCTGAGCCCGGCGCATGTGCCAGACCGCATCGTCGCCGTGGACGAGCTGCCGTTCACGCACAACGGCAAGCCGTCCGAAGCGGCGGCGCGCAGCGCCGTCAACGGCTGGCCTATCGGCAATATCGCCTCCTTGCGCAATCCGGCCTGTCTGGAGGCGATTCGCAGCCGCACGGCGCCCGGCCTTGAATCCGTCGCGCTGCCCGCCAGCGGCGAGGCGTGCGAGCAGCTCGAACAGCAATTGCAGACGCAATGGGAAAAGCTTTTCGGCTTTGCGCCGATTGGCCGGGACGACAATTTTTTTGAACTCGGCGGCAATTCGCTGCTGGCCGCCCGGCTGCTGGCCCAGGCGCGCCAGCTCACGGGCCGCGCCTTTCCGCTGGCGACGCTGCAGGTGGCGCCCACGGTCAGGCGTCTGGCCGCGCTGATCGAGGGCGGCGCGCAGGTGTCGTCGTCGTCCATCCTGGTGCCTATCCGGGCGGGCGCCGGGGCGCCGCTGTTTCTCGTGCATGGCCTGAGCGGCACGGTGATGGAATGCTGGCCGCTGGTCGGCGCGCTACGCAGTGCGCGCCCGGTCTATGGGCTGCAGGCGCAGGGGCTGGACGGCGAGTTGCGCCCGCCGCAGCGGGTCGAGGACATGGCGGCGAGCTACATCGCCCAGATGCGCAGCGTGCAGCCGAGCGGACCTTACGCGCTGATCGGCTTTTCGTTTGGCGGCCTGATTGCGCTGGAAATTGCCCAGCAACTGCACCGCGCCGGGGAGCGCATCGCGCTGCTGTGCCTGCTCGACACCTATGTGCATCAAAACCTGCCGTGGAGCGCGTGGGTTGGGCACCGCATCGCTTTTATGGGCAAGCGTCTGGCCCGCGCCCGGCGCAAATTGGGCAACTTTTCGGCCTCTGAACTGCTCGCTTTTGGCGCTGGCAAGCTGGCCGTCGCGGCCGGCGGTGCGCCGCTGGACGCGGTGCCCATGTCCGCCCAGCCCGGCGGCGAACCTTTGACCATGCCGCCAGCGCAGCAGCAGGTGCGCGAACAACTGACGGCGGCAATGACGGCTTACCAGCCGCAGCCCTACGACGGCGGGGCGATTCTTTTTGTGCATGCAGCCATCAGGCTGGTCGAATATTTTGACCCGCTGCCGCTGTGGCGGCGCGTCGGGCGCGGCGGCATGACGGTGTTCGAGGTGCCCGACAGCCATCTGGACGTGGTCGGGCGCCATGCCGATCTGGTCGCGGTAGCGCTGGACCGGGCGCTGGCCGATGCGGCACCTGCTCCTTGATCCGCCCTGCCTGCCGCTTCTGCCCGGCACCGTTCAGGTCTGGGTGCTGCCCGACGCGGATGTTCAGGCGGCCTGTTCGGCGCTGGCTCATACCCTCTCGCCGGACGAGCACGAGCGCGCCCGCCGCTACCAGCGCGAGCCGCACCGCGACCGTTTTATCGCCCGGCGCGGCATGCTGCGCTGGCTGAGTGCGGGTTATCTGGGCTGCGCGCCCGAATCGCTGTGTTTTCATTTTGACGGCTTTGGCAAGCCGGGCCTGCAGCGGGCGGCGGCACCGAAGTCGGAGCTGGCTTTCAGCGTGTCGCAGACGCAGAGCATGGCCTTGCTGGCTTTTGCCTGGGATTGCAGCGTTGGCGTCGATGTTGAGCAGCTGATGGACGGCGTGGACATCACCAGCGTGGGCCGGGAGGTGTTTTCGTTGGCCGAAGAACGGGCGCTGCACGCCGCCCGGCCCGCCTCGGCGGCGGCGTTTTTCAGCACCTGGACGCGCAAGGAAGCGCTGTTGAAAGCCGTCGGCACCGGGCTGTCGCTTCAGGCGAGCAGCTACACCACGCAAGATGACCGCCAGCGCGAGAGCCGCTGGCGCGCTTCGCGCAACGGTTTGCCGCTGGCGGGCTGGACGTTTCTGGATTTGATGCTCACGCCCGGCGTGCGGGCGGCGCTGGCCGTGTCGCGCCGCGACGCGCAGGTCTGGCTGAACCTGTGCGCGCCGTGGCCCGCGTGACGGTGGCCGGGCCAGCGCCGCGTCATTGGCCAAGCCCCGCTCGCGCTTGCGCCAGAGTCGCACCGCCAGGGTGATGCGTGCCAGCTCGCCCTGCGCCCTGCAGTGGCGCGGCTACCGGTGCGACAATTCAGCCCCATGACTTCAGCCACCTTGAATCCTGTTTCCCTCACCCTCACCCGCCCGGACGACTGGCACCTGCATGTGCGCGACGGCGACGCGCTGCAAACCGTCGTGCCGCACACGGCGGCGCAGTTTGGCCGCGCCATCATCATGCCGAACCTGCGCCCGCCCGTGACCACCGCCGCGCAGGCGCTGGCTTATAAAACGCGCATCCAGGCCGCCGTGCCCCAAGGCGTGGCGTTCGAGCCGCTGATGACGCTGTATTTAACCGACAACCTCGCCGCCGACGAAATCAAGCGCGCCAAGGACGCGGGCGTGGTCGCCGTCAAGCTGTACCCCGCTGGCGCGACCACCAACAGCGACGCGGGCGTGACCGACATTCGCAAAACCTACGCTACGTTAGAGGCGATGCAGCGCGAAGGCCTGCTGCTCTTGGTGCATGGCGAAGTCACCGCGCCCGACATCGACCTGTTCGACCGCGAAGCGGTGTTCATCGACACGCAACTGATCCCGCTGCGGCGCGATTTTCCCGAGCTGAAAATCGTCTTTGAGCACATCACGACCCAAGAAGCCGCGCAGTACGTCGCCGAAGCCGACCGTTTTCTCGGCGCGACGCTGACCGCGCACCATCTGCTCTACAACCGCAACGCCATCTTCACCGGCGGCATCCGCCCGCATTTTTACTGCCTGCCGGTCTTGAAGCGCGAAACCCACCGCCTTGCGCTGGTGCAGGCGGCGATTTCCGGCAATGCGCGCTTTTTCCTCGGCACTGACAGCGCCCCGCATCCGGCGCATCTGAAAGAACACGCCAGCGGCTGCGCCGGCTGCTACACCGCACATGCGGCGATGGAGCTGTACGCCGAAGCATTTGACAACGCGGGCGCACTCGATAAATTGGAGGCCTTTGCCAGCTTCAACGGCGCTGATTTCTACGGCCTGCCGCGCAACAGCGGCAGCATCACTTTGAACAAAGAAAGCTGGACGCCGCCCGAAAGTTTTGCTTTTGGCGGCGCTGAACTCAAACCCCTGCGCAGCGGCGAGGCACTCTCATGGAAACTGCAAACGGCATGAACGCCTTACCCAGAGTACACGGCCTGCAGCAGGCGGCCCTGCTGATTGACGCGGACAATTTTGCCGACCCTTATGCCATCGACACGGCGTGGAAGGAGTTTCAAGCCTATGCGGGCCGAATCAGCGTGTGCAACGCCTACGGCGCCGCGCCGCGCCTGCAGTCGCTATGGTCAGTGTGGCGTTATTTAGGCACGCGCACCTTTCCCAATTTGTCGCTGGAGAAAAACACCACCGACGCCGCCCTGATCGTCGATGCGGTCGCGCTGCATTTTCAGCAGGGGATTCGGCTGTTTGCGATTGCCTCGGGCGATGCCGACTTTGCCCCGTTGGCCGCGCGCCTGCGCGAGTGGGGCTGCGAAGTGTGGTGTTTTTCGATTGAAAACATTGTGTTTCGGGACGCTGAAACCTATTACGACCGCGTGAAGTGCTTTCCGGCGCCGGTGTTTGCGCCTGCGCCCGTGCCACTGCGGCCGGTGATGCCGTCCGCCTGGGGCGGTAGTGCTGATATTGGGGCTGGCGGTGGTGCTGGCTCTGGTGCCGGTGTCGGTGCTGGTGCTGGTGCTGGTGCTGGTGCCAGTTTTGTCTCCGCTGTACGGCCCGCGTACCGCCCGCCTGCCGCGCCGCCGCAAGCGCCTCTGGTGTCCGATGCCGATTTGCCCGACGAGGTGGTGCGTATTTTGAACGTTGTGCCCGGTCTGCGTCAGCGCCCGCAGCACCTGTGCCACGTTGTGCCGGTGCTGGAGCGGCACGGACTTTTTGACAAGCGCGTCACAAGATCGACGGAGTTTTTGCGCCAGCACGCGGATTATTTTGAACTCAGTCCCTCGTTCAAGCCGACGCTGCTGACCTTTCGCCTGTTGCCTGCCGCCGCTGGAGCGCCCGGCGATGGCGGCGATGGCGGCGACGCCAGCCTGAACCGCGAAGCGAACGAGGCTGACCAAGCGCATGAAGCCTACGAAGCGCATCAGACACAGGAG
>CAIYKK010000454.1 GCA_903926695.1 uncultured Burkholderiales bacterium | reverse complement strand
TTCGAGCGCCCGATTTACGCCGGTAACGCCATTGCCATCGTGCAGAGCCTGGACGCGATCAAAGTCATCACCGTGCGCACCACCGGCTTTGACGCCGCCGCTGCCACCGGCGGCGCGGCCAGCGTCGAAGTTCTGGCGGGCGTGGCCGACAGCGGCAAATCGTCCTTCGTCGGTGCCGAAATCGCCAAGAGCGACCGCCCCGAGCTGACCGCTGCCAAGATCATCGTCTCCGGTGGCCGGGCGCTGGGTTCGAGCGAGCAGTTCCATGCCGTGCTGGAGCCGCTGGCCGACAAGCTGGGCGCCGCTTTGGGCGCTTCCCGCGCCGCTGTCGATGCGGGTTACGCCCCGAACGACTGGCAGGTTGGCCAGACCGGCAAGATCGTTGCGCCGCAGCTGTATGTCGCCATCGGCATTTCCGGCGCGATTCAGCACTTGGCAGGCATGAAGGACAGCAAAGTCATCGTCGCCATCAACAAAGACCCGGAAGCGCCGATTTTCAGCGTCGCCGACTATGGACTGGAAGCCGATTTGTTCGAGGCTGTGCCTGAATTGATCGCCGCCCTTTGACCTCATCCCCTCCCTAAAGGAAAGGGATTCCTACGGCGCTTCAGCCAGCATTGCGCTGACTGAAGCCGCTTCGATGGGTTCTTGTAGCCGCAATCGGCACACTCAAACTTGGCTTGCGTTTTCCGATTTGCCTTGGCAACGTGGCCACAGCATGGGCAGGTTTGACTGGTGAACAGAGATTCGACGGCAACACTCATTTCCAACTCTCCTCATCCGGTTAAACAGCGCAGATCCGCGCCTTACAGGAGCGTATTCTCCATAACAAGGTCCACACGAAACGGCATAGAGTCCTTAAAAACTGCGGGTATTCCAGTTCTCAAAAACATCGAGAAGATTTTCGATGTTTTTTGGCTTTTTCAGGAACAGCTCCTGGGCGAGCGAATTCTTTTCACGAATCACCGATGAATCCATCGAGTGAACCGCTGATTTGGCGAGCCGCTGCGTTTCATCGTTCACGGCTTTGTCATCCGAAATACCGATGACAGAGGTTCGCTGCCCGGCAATGCCCAGAAGCACAAAGGTATGCTTTTCAAGATCCGTCGTGCCGTAGTAGGTGAGAATATTATTGATCGCCTGCGGCGTACTCAGCGAATCTATGGCGTGAGGAAATTTATCCTGCACCAGCAAAGCATGAATCTGGCCTTTTAATTCCTGGGCGGTTTGTTTCATTTCAGGCAGCGGCGAATCGTCGATGCGGTCCAGCAGGCTGAGCTGCCATCCCAAAGTGACGCCATACCTGACCGCCACCTGGTTATAAACAGGCGCAGCGGGCTGAGCCGATTCTTCTTTGGGGGGCGGTGTCCAGATCGTTACCAGCGCCAGCGCTGTAAATAAAACAATCATGGCGCTGACGATTAATTTTGGCGCAAACGCAAGTCCCGCAAGCCACGGAACGAGTTTTTGGAGCCATTCGAGGATGTCTTTCATTTTTTAGATTCCAGTGATATTTATTAATATACGTTTACAATTTAT
>CAIYKK010000453.1 GCA_903926695.1 uncultured Burkholderiales bacterium | reverse complement strand
GTATGAAGGCCCGGAAACCTTCACCCTCAAGGCCAGCAACGCCAGCGGCACGGGCACTGTCGGCACGGCGACGATCCGCGACGACGGCCAGGGCGATGTGTACCCCAACAACGCCACGGGCGAAACCGACCCGAACGCCGCACTGGACGACGACCGCCCCCTGAGAGTGACCAGCCCGACGGTCAGCGAAGCCTCGCCGTACGCAGTCTTCACCGTCACCGGCGAGGCCGGTCAGCTGGTCACGCTGGAACTGGCTTCGGGCAGCGCCACACTGGGCACCGACACCGGCGACACGCTGCAATACTTCGACGGCACCAACTGGGTGGACTACGCCGCAGGCACGTCTGTTGCCATTCCGGCAGGCGGAAAAACCTTGCTGGTGCGCACCACCATCACCGGCGACAGCGGTTATGAAGGCCCGGAAACCTTCACCCTCAAGGCCAGCAACGCCAGCGGTACGCCAGCCACCGGCACGGCGACGATGGTGGACGACGGCAGCAGCGCCAATGTCTTTGACGCCAGCAACCACACGGGAATCCCGACCCAGGGCCGCGCCGATGACGACCGGCCACAGCCTGTTCTGCCACCTGAAACGCCGCCGGTGACGCCAGTGCAGCCGCCACAGGTTGCTCCGGTGAATCCTTTTGATCGCACTGAGATTGAGCCATTCACCTCCACCCTGGAGCTGGAGCCACTGCTGACACGCCATCATTTCGAGGCACCTCTGGGTGAAATTCTGACCCGGTCGGCTGGTTTTGAGGTGGCCGTCATTGAGGCGACTGTGGCCAAGCTGACGGTGTTCCGGGGCATTACAGATCAGTTTATCGAGGCCAACCGGGACAGCCGATTCTCCTTGCCTTACGACGCTTTTGTGCATACTCGCCCTGAAGCCACGGTGCTTCTGGATGCCAAGCTGGCAGACGGCTCCAAGCTGCCCAAGTGGGTATTGTTTGATTCCCGCACCGGCAATTTCCGCCTGTCGCCGCCCAAAGACTTCAAGGGAGAGTTCCAGGTCAAGGTCACGGCCCGAGACAACAAGGGCAACGAAGCGGTTTCCATCTTCCGTTTGTTCGTGGGCGATGCCAAGCACAAGGTCGTGGGTCGCAACAGCATGAGCGAGCAGATTCAGATGGCGGCCAAGCGCTCCTCGCCGTGGGGTGATTTGGTGCGTGCGCAGGATGCCATGCTGCAGGCCCAGCGCCAGCAGATGAGCGCACAAAGACTGAAAGCATGACGGCTGAGCTGCAAGTCAACGCAAGCCTGATGGCGAGTTCGTTTGCCCTGCTGGACCTGTCGCGGCGGGCGCGGCAGGCCGCCACGCTGCACGAGCTGGGGTTTGTTCTGGTCAACGACAGCCGCGCCCTGGTGGCCTACCGCCAGGCCGGGCTGTGGCTGGCCACGAAGGGCGTGTATGCGCTCTCCGGGGTGGTGCAGATCGAGGCCAACGCGCCTTACGCCCTGTGGCTGGAAAAAGTCTGCGCCCACTTGGCCACGCAGGAGCCGGGCGGGCTGCGC
>CAIYKK010000452.1 GCA_903926695.1 uncultured Burkholderiales bacterium | reverse complement strand
GGTGGCTGACGGCCAGCGGCGTGATGGCGCTGCTGCCCGCTAACAGCGTCGGAGACGACATCGAAATCTACACCGCCGAGACGCGCAGCGACGTCGCCATGACCTGGCACGGCCTGCGCCAGCAAACCGAAAAAACCGCGCTCGACGGCGTGATGCGCCCGAGCCGCTGCCTGGCCGACTTTGTCGCGCCCAAGGTGCTGACGCCCGAGCTGATCGCCGCCCGCGCACCGGGCCAAGCCGCCACCTCCGCTGCTGCTGCTGCCGCCGGGTCGAACGCTGGCGGGATTGCCGACTACATCGGCGTGTTCGCCGTCACCGCCGGGCTCGGCGTGGAAAAGAAGGAACAGCAGTTTCTGGCCGACAACGACGATTACTCGTCCATCATGTTCAAGTCGCTGGCCGACCGGCTGGCCGAGGCCTTTGCCGAAGCCCTGCACCAGCGCGTGCGCCAAGACCTATGGGGCTACGCGCCCGCCGAAGCGCTGGACCACAACGCCTTGATTGCCGAGAAATACCAGGGCATACGCCCCGCGCCCGGCTACCCGGCCTGCCCGGACCACAGCCCGAAAAAAGCCATGTTTGAACTGCTCCACGCCGAAGAAATCGGCATGGGCCTGACGGAAAGTATGGCCATGACGCCAGCGGCCAGCGTCAGCGGCTTTTACCTGAGCCACCCGCAAAGCACTTACTTCAGCGTCGGCAAAATCGGCGAGGACCAGTTGCAGGACATGGCGCAGCGGCGCGGTGCCAAGACTGAAGACTTGGCCCGGCTGCTGGCACCGAATTTATAGGCCATCCAATCCACAAGCTGGCACTGAAGCAGCGCCAAGAATACTGCAGCAGATGAACTGGCAAAGGATTTCATCCTATAAACAGAAAAGCCCTGAACTATCAGGGCTTTTTTAAACCAATGAGCTTCAGAAGCTAAGCGTGCATCAACTCTTTGCGAGAAAAGTTTCGACGCTCTTTAACAATTGCTGGAGTGTATTTATTCTTTTCATTTTCATCGCCAAGACCTAAACGCTCATAGACTGAGCCACCGATGCCCGGAATGACATTCTCCCCATTTTTTTCTGAATCCGTGGCCAGCCATACATATTGAAATTTATTTGATATTTCTGCCGGAAACTCACGCGACAGGCGCTCTTGAGCACCCTTTAAAAGTACGGGCGAAACAACAAATACCTGTTCGGGAGCCATCGACGAAATGGCTCGTGTCAAGTTTGTTTTAACAACACATGCGCCAGAAATAATTGATTTAACAACGATAAAAGAAGCGGTTGGTGATGATTGCGCCTCTTTGTATTGCCTCAGAACAGGGGAAAGTGAAAGGCCTTCATCATGAATCTTTCCATTCCAGAGGCACATTAGCTTGATGCGGGATTGAAAGGCTCTTCGTCATTCCGTGTGGAATTTGCCGTGGAAAATACGCTCCTGTAGAGCGCGGATAGGCGCTATTTAACCGGATGAGGAAAGTAGAAAATGAGTGTTGCCGTCGAATCCCTGTTCACCAGCGCGCTGGGTCTTCAGGCGCCGTGGG
>CAIYKK010000451.1 GCA_903926695.1 uncultured Burkholderiales bacterium | reverse complement strand
AGCGGCGCAACGCCCAGCAGCGCCAGCACGTCGGCGGAAACCACCCGGCTCGATTCAGTCGGCGTGCCGTGGATCAGCACGCTGATGCCTTCACGCGCCAGCAGCAGCGCCAGCAGCGGCGTCAGCACGGGCAGTTTGCGCGCACCGTTGTAGCTGGGAAGCACCACCGTGGGGCCGCTGGCAGGCACAAGAGCCAGGCGCTGATGCACGGCGTCGAGAAACCCGGCCATTTCGTCCGGCGTTTCGCCCTTGATGCGCATGGCTAGGCAAAAGCCGCCGATTTCCAGGTCGGTCACGGTGCCGTCCAGCACCTGGCCGAGCAGGTCGGTCGCTTGCTCGCGGGAGAGGTTGCGGGCGCCGTCTTTGCCGCGCCCGATTTCTTTGATGTAGTGGCTAATGCTCATAGTGAGATTGTCCGCGAATGCTGATAACTTGTCGTTATGAGCTTAAGCCGACTGCCGGATCGGGATGATCCGGTGCGGCGGGGCCGCTGGCGCGGGCGCGCTGTGCGAGGCGCGCACGCGGCGTTTGAGTTCGGGCAGACACGAGCCGCAACTGGTGCCGCATTTGAGCGCCGCCTGCAGCGACGTGAGCCGCGCTTCATCGGTGCTGGGTGCGCTGTCGCTGTGGTTCAGGCTTTCCAGATGCGCGTCAATGGCGCTGTCGCTCACATTGAGGCAACTGCACACCGGCTTGCCGCGCGACTGAACCGCCACGGGTGGCTTGGCACCGGGCAGCAGGAGCAGGCGGCCATAAGCCTGAGCGGGCAGCTCGTCTTTTAACAGCGTGGTGATCCAGGCCTGGGCGCTGGTGTCGCCCGCCAGCACAAAGCCGGTCAGCCGCGTTTCTTCGGCGCTGCGCACCAGCCGCATCGTGCGGCGCTGGCCTTTTTTGCGGTCGGCGTAGTGCAGCGCGTCCGTGCCGTTCAGGCCGAGGATGCGCTCCAGCGTGATCAGCGTTTCTTCCGGCGGCGCGTCGTGGGCGGCGGCGCGCAGCAGCAGGCCGGTGCGTTCGCGCCCGCGCTGGTCCAGCGGCGTGTTGTTGGAAAACGGCACGCAGCTGGCGAAGGGAAACGCCTTCATCAGCGCCTTGAGCTGCTCGCGGGCAGCCAGCGCCTCGCCGTCCGGCAGCCAGGCCACGGCCAGCAGCGACCAGGGCAGTTCGGCTTTCAGGATTTTGACGGCGGCGTGTTTGAGTTCGGGCTGTTTGGAACTGGGACAAAAGGCGGACGTGGTCAGCGCATTGACGCCCGCCAGCGGGTGGCCCGTGCTGGACAGGCCGCTTAAATATTCCTCGCCCCAGTGCATCGCGATAAAGGCCTGGCTCAACCCGACTTCCGCCGACGCCTGCACCGGCACCAAAATAGAGCCGCGTTTGGAGGTGACATGCACCAGATCGCCTTCTTTGAGCAGCTTGCGCGCCATGTCCTGCGCGTGCATCTGCACCGACGGCTCGGCGACGTGGCCGAACAGGCGGCCCAGCGTGCCGGTGCGGCTCATGCCGTGCCACTGGTCGCGCAGCCGCCCGGTGGTCAGCGAGAACGGAAAGCGCGATTCACGCGGCTCGGCTACGGGCTGATAGACGGTGTTGACAAACTGCGCCCGGCCATCGGCGGTGGGGAAAATGCCGTCTTCGTAGAGGCGGACTTTGCCGGTGGTTTCGCCCTCGGGCAGCGGCCATTGCTGGGGCGCGGCGTCCAGCATGGCGTAGCTCATGCCGGTGATGTCCAGATCGCGGCCACGGGTGGATTCGCGGTGTTCGTTCCAGACGGCTTCGGGCGTGGTGTAGTTGAAGAGGCTTTGCGCTTTCCCGAGCCGCTTTTCCAGCCGCTGCGCAAAATCCACGGCGATTTTCCAGTCATGGCGCGTTTCCCCCGGCGCGGTGACGGCGGGGCGCACGCGGCTGATGCTGCGTTCGCTGTTGGTGACGGTGCCGGTTTTTTCGCCCCAAGTGGTGGCGGGCAGCAGCAGGTCGGCAAAGGCGCAAGTCGCGGCGGTGGCGAAGGCTTCTTGCACGATGACCAGCTCGGCGCGCTCCAGTGCCCGGCGCACGGTCATCTGGTCGGGCATGGACTGGGCCGGATTGGTGCAGGCAATCCACAGCGCCTTGATTTCGCCATCGGCGGCGGCCTGGAACATTTCGATGGCGGTTTTGCCGGGCTTTTCCGGCACCGACGGCACGCCCCAGAGCGCGGCGACTTCGGCGCGGTGCGCGGGGTTGGCCAGGTCACGGTGGCCGCTCAGTAAATTAGCCATGCCGCCGACTTCGCGCCCGCCCATCGCGTTAGGCTGGCCGGTCAGCGAGAACGGCCCGGCACCGGGTTTGCCGATTTGCGCGGTGGCCAGATGCAGGTTGATGAGCGCGGCGTTTTTCGCCGTGCCGCTGCTGGACTGGTTCAGCCCCTGGCAATACAGGCTCAAGGTCGCGGCGGACGTGGCAAACAGCCGGGCGGTTTCAAACAGGTCTTCTTTTGAAAGGCCGCAGGTTTGCGCGACCAGTTCGGGCGGGTACTGACGCACCGTGGCTTTCAGCGCGTCAAAGCCGCTGGTGTGTGCTGCCATGTAAGCGGCGTCAATCCAGCCTTCCCACAGCATGATGTGCAGCAGGCCGTTGAACAGCGCCACGTCCGTGCCGGGCTGCAGCGGCAGATAGACATCAGCGATTTCGGCGGTGTCGGTGCGGCGCGGGTCGCAGACGATGATTTTCAGCGCCGGATTGGCCGCCTTCGCGTCTTCAATGCGCCGGAACAAAATGGGGTGCGCAAACGCCGTGTTGCTGCCGGTGATGAACAGGCACTGGGCGTGTTTCAGGTCGTCGTAGCAGGCGGGCGGCGAATCGGCCCCCAGCGTTTGTTTGTAGCCCGCGACGGCGCTGCTCATGCACAGGCGCGAGTTGGAGTCGATGTTGTTGGTGCCGATCAAGCCCTTGGCCAGCTTGTTGAATATGTAATAGTCTTCGGTCAGCAACTGGCCGGAAATGTAAAAACCCACCGCGTCCGGGCCGTGGTCTTGAATGATGCGGGCGAATTTTTCGGTGGCGAAATCCAGCGCGCTGCCCCAGCTCACGCGCTGGGGCGCGGACTGGCGGCTGTCGCGCTGCATGGGGTAAAGCAGCCGGGTCTGCTGCGTGACGGCGGCGGAGGCCGTCAGGTGCAGCGTCGAGCCTTTGGTGCAGAGCCGCCCGAAGTTGGCCGGGTGCGCCGGGTCGCCGCGCACGCCGGTGATCTGGCCGCCCTGCGCTTCGATGATCACGCCGCAGCCGACGCCGCAGTAAGGGCAGGTTGATCGGGTTTCAGTCATGGGCGGGCTTTCTGTACGGTGTTGAGGGCTTGGCGCTGTCAGGCCGTCTTTTTGCAGGCCGGTCCCGCTGTGGGGCGGGTCAGATCAGTCGCATGGGCGGTCAGCTCGTCGGCATCAAGGTACACCTCGCCGCTTTCGACCTTCACCGCAAAGCGCGGCGCGCAGCCTTCATCGGGCGCGGCGGCCTGGCCGTCGCACAGGCCAATGCTCCAGTTGTGCAGCGGGCAGGCCACGCGGGTGCCGAACACGATGCCCTGACTCAGCGGCCCGCCCTTGTGCGGGCAGCGGTCGAGCAGGGCGAAGACCTGGTCTTCGCTGTTGCGGAACACGGCCACGTCCAGCCCCTGCGCACGCGCCACCCGGCGCGAGCCGAGCACGGGGATGTCGTTGACCAGACAGATTTTTTTCCATTCACTCATGGCGATTCTTTCGGGAGGTTTTTGTAAAAAGATCAGATGGCGGTGATGGGGATGAACTGGCGCGTGTCCACTGCGGCTTCTTCAAAGTCAAACCACGGATCAGGCTCGCCGTCCAGGGCGAACTGCAATTGCTCCCACAGTGCCTTGCGGCCCGCGTGGTCGTCGAGGATTTTTTTCTTCACATAGTCCAGCCCGACGCGGTTCACGTAATGCACCGTGCGCTCCAGGTACCAGCCTTCCTGGCGGTACAGCTCGCAAAAAGCGCCGGTGTATTCCAGCACTTCTTCAGCCGTTTTGAGCTTGACGAAGAAATGCGCCACTTCGGTTTTGATGCCGCCGTTGCCCGCCACGTACATTTCCCAGCCGCTGTCCACGCCGATGATGCCCACGTCCTTGATACCGGCCTCGGCGCAGTTGCGCGGGCAGCCCGACACCGCAAACTTGACCTTGTGCGGCGCGTACATGCGCCACATGGCGCGCTCCAGATCTTTGCCCATTTGCGTCGAATCCTGCGTGCCCATGCGGCACCATTCGCTGCCGACGCAGGTTTTGACCGTGCGCAGCGCCTTGGCGTAGGCGTGGCCGCTCGGCATGCCGATGTCTTTCCAGACATTGACCAAATCTTCTTTCTTCACGCCCAGCAGGTCGATGCGCTGGCCGCCGGTGACTTTCACCGTCGGGATTTTGTATTTGTCCACCGCGTCGGCAATCTTGCGCAGTTCGTTCGCCGTGGTTTCGCCGCCCCACATGCGCGGAATCACGCTGTAGGTGCCGTCTTTCTGGATGTTGGCGTGGCTGCGCTCGTTGATGGCGCGGCTTTGCGGGTCGTCCTTGGCCAGCTTGGGCCAGGTGCTGGTGACGTAATAATTCACCGCCGGGCGGCAGGACGCACAGCCGTTGGGCGTGCGCCATTCCATGAATGCGTACACGTCGCCGATGCTCAAGAGCTTGTTGGCGCGGATGGCCTCGCGCACCGCTTGATGGCCGTGGTCGGTGCAGCCGCACATGGCTTTCAATTTTGGCGTGGCCGAATAATCGCCGCCAGCGGTGAACATCAACAGCTGCTCGACCAGCCCGGTACAGGAGCCGCAACTGGCGCTGGCCTTGGTGTGTTTACGCACCTCGTCGAGCGTGAACAGGCCTTTTTCCTTGATCGCTTTGCAAATCGTGCCTTTAGTCACGCCGTTGCAGCCGCAGACTTCGGCGTTGTCGGGCATGGCGGCGGCTTTGCTGTGGCCTTCGTGGCCCACGTCGCCGATGTTGGACTCGCCAAACATCAGCTTGTCGCGGATGTCGGCCACGCTGCGGCCATCGCGCAGCAGCTTGAAGTAATAACTGCCGTCCACCGTGTCGCCGTACAGGCACGCGCCGACCAGCTTGTCGTCCTTGAGCACCAGCTTTTTATAGACGCCGCCAAACGGGTCGGACATGATGATTTCTTCGGTGCCTTCGCCGCCCATGAACTCGCCTGCGCTGAACAGGTCAATGCCGGTGACCTTGAGCTTGGTCGAAGTCAGCGAGCCGACATAGCGGCCAATGCCGAACTGCGCCAAGTGGTTTGCCGCCACCTTGGCCTGCTCAAACAGCGGCGCGACCAGGCCGTAGGCAATGCCCCGGTGCGCGGCGCATTCACCGACGGAATAAATACGCGCATCGGTGGTAGTTTGCATGGTGTCGTTGACGACGATGCCTTTGTTGCAATGCAGGCGCATGGACTCGGCCAGCTGCGTGTTTGGGCGGATGCCGACCGCCATCACCACCAGATCGGTAGCGACTTCGGTGCCGTCCTTGAACTTGATCGCGGTGACGCGCTGGCCGTCGGCGTCGCCGCCGCCGACGAGTTCTTGCGTTTGCGCGCCCATCAAGAATTTCAGGCCGCGTTCTTCCAGCGACTTTTGCAGCAGCTTGCCCGCGACCGAATCAAGCTGGCGCTCCATCAGCGTCGGCTGGACGTGGACGACGGTGACCGTCATGCCGCGCAGCATCAGGCCGTTGGCCGCTTCCAGACCGAGCAGACCGCCGCCGATGACGACGGCGTTTTTGTGCGTCTTGGCCGTTTCGATCATCTCGTTGGTGTCGGCGATGTCGCGGTAGGCAATCACGCCTTTTAAATCCTTGCCGGGAACGGGCAGGATGAAGGGATTCGAGCCGGTGCAAATCAACAGGCGGTCGTATTCGGCTTCGGTGCCGTCGTCGGCGTACACGATGCGCTTGACGCGGTCCACTTTGACGACTTTCTTGCCGGTGTGCAGCGTGATGTGGTTGTCGCTGTACCACTCCCACGGGTTGAGGATGATCTCCTCAATCGTCTGCTCGCCCGCCAGCACCGGCGAGAGCAGGATGCGGTTGTAGTTGGGATGCGGCTCGGCGCCGAAGACGGTGATGTCGTACAGATCGGGGGCAATCTTGAGTAGTTCTTCCAGCGTGCGAACGCCTGCCATGCCGTTGCCGACCATCACGAGTTTTGATTTTTGCATAAGGATTCCAGTGGTTTAGACGGTGGGGTGAAGGCAAGGCGCTGCCATCGGTGCGTGAAGGCGGCGCGGCGCGCGGGGCAACAGCCGGTCAATAGGACGTGAAAAGGAGGCCGCGCCTGCGCCAGCGTGTGTACTGAAACGGCAGACTGGCGCTGCGCTGGCCGATGGCCTGCTGCGTTGAGTCAAGGGTGTGCCCGGTGCCGCGCCGGGCAGGGGCAAAATAGGGGAATACATGATGCTCTCTCCTGGGGTGAGGCACACCATTACGCACGTCGTTATGCGCAGAACCCGCAGTGCTATCGCTAAGGTCGGACGCTCCGTTACGCCCAACTTGCTTGATGCAAGAGCTGTGCCACAGGGCTTACGCGCCCTGCGCCGGGCCGGATCGGGCCGCCGTGTGGTGCGCGACTTGCGTGTTTATGTGCTGTTTTTCCCTCTTAACCTATTGATTTTTATGACATCCGCCTTGGTACATTTGAACGGCTCTAAGAGTGGCCATCTGCTGGTCGTGGACCTGGCGGCGGCTGGCATCCAGGTGCTGGCGGTGATTGAAGAGCGCAACAAATTGGTGCAGAGCGTTGTGCGCCATGCACCAGACGTGCTGATTTGCGACGACGCGCAGCCGGGCGAATCCCTGTTTCGGGCCACCCAGGCAATTGCCGATACCGCCCCCTGTCCGGTGCTGGTGTTCACCGGCGACACCGATGCGGACGCCATCGTCCGGGCCACCGAAGCGGGCGTTCACGCCTATGTGGTCAGCGGCTACGGCGCGCACCGCCTGCGCCCGCTGATTCACCTGGCGCAAGCCCGCTTCAAGCGCGAGCAAGCCTTGCGCGACGAGCTGCAGGACATCACCAGCCGCTTTGAAGAGCGCAAGATGGTGGACCGGGCCAAGGGCATCCTGATGCGGGCGCGCCAGTTGTCGGACGAGGACGCTTTCCAGATGCTGCGCACCGTTTCGATGCACAGCAACCAGCGGCTCGGCCAGGTGTCGCAGCACATCATCCATTCCGCCCGCTTTGCCGAGGCGGTGAACCGCGCTGGCCAACTGCGCATGCTGTCGCAGCGGCTGGTCAAGCTGCATTTGCTGCAGCAGGCCGGGCTGCAGGCGGCGCGCTGCGGCGAACAGCTCAAGGCGTCGATGCAGCGGATTGAGGCCAATGTGGCCCATCTAGGCAAAAACCTCTCGAAACTGACGCATGGCGACCTGCTGGCGCAGGTGGTGCTGACCTGGGGCCAGCTGAAACAGGTGCTGCACGGTGCAGGCAACCCGAAAGCCAGCGCGGTCACGCCGACTTACGAGCTGGTTGATGAGCTGGCCGAGCTGCTGTTGCAGGAGGCCGAGCGCCTGACCAGCAACCTGGAGCATGGCGGCACGGTGGCGCCGCTGCAGCTGCTCAATGTGGCTGGGCGCCAGCGCATGCTGTCGCAGCGTTTTGTCAAATACGCGCTGCTGGGCATCGTCGGCGACAGCGGCCTGCTGCTGCGCAGCGAAGCGGGCATGGCCGAGTCCCGCGCCGCCTTCGAGCAGGCGCTGATTTACCTGAACGGTCTGCCGCTGACCAGCGAGGACATCCGCGCCACGCTGGAGGCCGCAGGCACTGGCTGGCTGCAGATTCTGGCCGATGTCCGGGCGGCGCAGCGCGCTTCAGGCCCGGAGCGGCTGGCCTGCCTGGAGCGCCTGGCGCTGGACAGTGCAGCGCTGCTTGATGTGTTTGAGCGCCTGTCCGACCAGTACGAGCGCAGCCTGCAGACGCTGGTGGGGAGTTAGGGTTGGGTTATGTGCTTATCGAATGACGACTGGCCAACGGAGCGCGGAGGGAGCTTAACAGTGCAGCTGTTGGTTGGTTTCGTTGACCGAATTGGT
>CAIYKK010000450.1 GCA_903926695.1 uncultured Burkholderiales bacterium | reverse complement strand
TGCTGGGCAGCATCAGCTACCGCGCCAACCAGAGCGGCGCTGAGTGGGGTTCAAACCGCGTTTATGCCGGGATTCACCAGTTCGGCGGCACGAGCAAAAAAGCGGCTTTTTCGTCCACGCTGCGCCTGCGCACTGGTAAGGGCGGCGCGCTGCTGCGGCAAAAAGACCATCCCAATCTGGCGGTGTTTGCCAAAAAGTCGCACAAGCAGGCCGTGCAGCGCCGCTACACCGTGGGCGCGCATGCCATCACCATGCCAGCACGGCCCTTCCTGGGCGTCAATGCCGACGATGGCCGCGAAATGCTCCGGCTGGCCGAAGCCGCCGTTGACCTGGCCGCCCACAACCGTGGAGGAAATCCCTAATGCTGGCCCATGCTGAAAACGTGCTGATTGAGCGGCTCAAGAATCACCGCGACATCAAGCGCCTGGTGCGCACCATCGGCACCCTGCCCAAGGTGCCCACCGAAAAGCTGCTGCAGCACTATTACGCCGACGCGCCCGCTCTTTATATAGTGCCTGGGCGCTTCACGGTCAAGGACAGCCTGGCCACAATGTATTTCACTGTCGCGGGCGTGGTGCGCAATGTGGCTGGACAAGAGCAGGCGCGCAAGGGCGACGGCATTGACATTGGCTGCGATCACCTGGTCACGCTTGCTGTTCGAGCGCTGCACGGCCAGTTCCTGGGAGACTGCACCTGGTCAGTGACCGGCGGCGAGATGGCTGACGACGAGGTGTTTGACGCTGCCGGGATTGCGGCGGTAGAAATCACGCTGGAAAGCACGCCCGTCGAGCTGGACTACAACTACGGCGAAGCCCAGATTGCCAACCTGCCGCCATTGCCCGAGAGCGAGCTAGCCGACTTCACCCGCTTTCACGCCGACATCGACCTGCCGCCCCATGCGGGCGCGCCAGCGCACGCCAAGTGGCTGGCCGAACCCCCTGTTTACACCAACAGCCAGCCCGATGCTGCGCTGGACATTCAACTTCCTGGAGCTTCCTGATGAGCCGCATTTTTATCAAACCCGCCGCGCCCGGCCTCAAGGTGCGCAAACCCGTCAACGGCTATCTAGCCGCCGAGGGCGAAGAGGTCAACGCCGACAGCTACTGGCTGCGACGCATGGCCGACGGCGATGTGATCGAAGCCCAACGCCCCGCACAGCCTGCAGCGCCGCAAGCGGCCAGCCTGTAACGGTCTTTTTTAAAGCATTTAACTGGAGGCACTCATGCCGGACAACATCACGTTCAACACGATTCCTATCGACATTCGCACGCCGGGTCAATACCTCGAAATTGACAACAGCCGGGCCTCGACGGGCCTGTTGGCCATGCAGCGGCGCATGCTGTATATCGGCAACAAGCTCGCCTCCGGCACGGCGACAGCAGCGGCCCTGTACCGCATCAACAGCGCGGCTGAGGCGGCCACGCTGTTTGGCCGGGGTTCTGTGCTGTACGAAATGCTGCTGGTGGCGCGCGCGGCGAACACTACCAGCGACATCTGGGCAATGGGCCTGGACGATAACGCGGGCGGAACGGCGCACATCAAAACCATTCACGTCACCGGAGAGGCTACAAAATCGGGCACGCTGGCGCTGTACATCAATGGGCACAAATTGACCGTCGGGGTGACCGAGGGAGATTCGGGCCATACGATAGCCCTAGCCATTGCGGATGCCATCAGTTCTTGGGGCGATAGCCCGATGAGGGTGCATGCGGGTGAAGGTATCGGCTCCGTTGTGCCACTGATGGCGCACCACAAAGGCGCATTCACCAGCGACATTGATATCCGGCTCAACTACTACCCGGACGACAAGATGCCGGAGGGCGTCACTGTCGTGATTCAAGATGACACGGCAGGCGCAGGCAACCCCGATGTGTGGGCGGCGCTGGCCGCGATCAGCCTGGAGTCTTACTACACCATCGTGACGCCCTACAACGATGCCAGCAACGTAACGTTGCTGGAAACCGAACTCAATGCACGCTGGGGCGGCATGGACATGCGCACCGGCCACGTTTTTTTCGCGCTCAAGGGAACGCACGCGGCCTTGACCACCTACGGCTCGGAGCGCAACAGCCCGCACAGCACGGTGCTGGGCCTCAAGAGCGCGCCCTCGCCCACGTACCACTATGCGGCTGTATTGGCGGCGGTATGCGAGCTGAGCGGCGCCATCGACCCGGCCCGCCCGTTCCAGACGCTGGCGCTGCCCGGCATCCTGCCGCCTGCGGAGGCGGATCGTTTCACGCGGCTTGAGCGCGACTTGCTGCTGCGCGACGGCATCAGCACGTTCACGGTCGATCAGGGCGGCAATGTGCTGATTGAGCGCGTGGTGACCACGTACCAGACCAACGCCTACGGCATCGACGATGTGAGCTATCTGGACCTGGAAACGAAATGGACGGTCGATTACATCCGCTTTGCGTTCCGGGCGCGCATTGCCCAGCGTTTCCCGCGCCACAAGCTGGCTGACAACGGCACCAGCTTTGCGCCGGGCCAAGCGGTGGCCACGCCCAACATCATCCGGGGCGAGCTGCTCGACGTGGCGCGACAGCTCGAACTCGGCGGCCTGCTGGAGGGCTTTGACCAGTTCAAGGACCAGCTGCTGGTGGTGCGCAGCCTGTCCGACCGCAACCGGGTCAACGCCGTGCTGCCGCCCAACGTGGTCAACCAGTTCCGCGTGTTTGCCGCATCGGTTCAATTCATTTTGTAGGAGTTCGCAATGACGCAAGTAGCGGGAAAAGTTTTTATCACGATCAATGGCCAGCGCCTGCGCAGCAAGGAAGGCGCGAGCCTGGAGACGGGCGGCGTCGAGCGCGAAGCCGTCATCAGCGACAGCGGCGTCGATGGCTTCATGGAAAAGGAAACCGCGCCAAAAGTGGACTGCAAGATCAGCCTGACCAACGAAATCAAGCTCAAGGACTTGCAGGCGTTCAAGGACGGCACACTGATTTTTGAGACCGACACGGGCCGCATCTACACGCTGACCAGCGCCTGGTGCGCCAAGCCGCCCAAGCTCGAAAAGGGCGAGGTGTCGCTGGAGTTCGGCGCGACCGAGTGCCTGGAAGGCTGACCGCGCCGCGCCCACAACCCAAGCCGCCCACGGGTGGCTTTTCCCACTGAAGCACCCGCTTCAAACCATGTTTAAACCCGGAAAAAACCATGACTGAATCTGGAACCATCATCAAGAAACTGCCCAAGCCCTGGAAAGTGGGCGGACAGGAAGCCACCGACATCGAGGTGCGCGAGCCGACCGTGCAAGACCTGGTGGAAGCCGAAAAAGAAGCCAACCCGGCAGTCGGCCCGAACGCCTTCAACGTGGCGATGGCCTGCCGCACGGTGGTGCGCGCTGGCAGCTACACCGGCCCGTTTGCGCCCGGCCAGTTCAGCGCGATGGGTTCGCGCTCCTGGTATGTGGTGCGCGACGCAATGCAGGAGGCCGAAGCGCTGGGGGAAGCCTAGCCGCCCGCGCCGGGGCGCTGCGCATGCACGTCGCCCTGATTGCGCGGGAGCTGCACTGGAGCCGGGCCGAGATACTGGCCCTGCCCGTGGCCGAATTTAACGCCTATGTCGCGTTGCTGGTCGATTCCCTGACGCCCAAGCCCCCAACCTGAGAACCACCTGAAAAGCCCCGAATATGAGTAGCACCCTTTATACCGTTGGCGTCAGAATTGTTGGCTCTGCGGCCAGTTTGATCCGGGCTGCCAAGGAGGCGCTGCAGCAAACCCGGCTGCTGGGCAACGGCGCGACTCAAGAGTTCAACAAAATGGCGCGGGCGCGCTCGCTGCTGGGCGTGCGCCCAGAGCGGGAAATCCAGCGCGAAATCCAGCGCACTGAGGCGGCGTACAACCGGCTGGCCCGCTCGGGCACCATGAGTTTTAACGAGCAGCGCCGCGCCGCTGGCGCCATGCGCGGCGAGGTCGAGCGGCTGAACAACGAGATGGGGCGGCTCAGTGGGCGGCAAAGGGCCATGCGCGGGTTTACGCTGGGCGCCGCTGGCGCTGCAGGCCTGGGCGCTGCCGGTTACGCCCTGGCGGGGCCAGCGCAGAAGGCCATGAGCTATGACAGGCGCCTGGCGAATATGGCCAACACCGCCTATGCCGACCGCGATGCGAATGGCCGGGTCGCCGGAATGCAGACGCTGGAAGGTGATGTGAACAAGGCACGTCGCATCGGTGGCGGAACCCGCGATCAAACCGCTGAAGCGTTGGATACGATGCTCGCCTCGGGTACGGTCTCTGTCAGCGATGCCAGGACGATGCTTGCGGGCATCATGCAGTCTTCCACAGCGTCCAATACCGATGCCAACGCGCTGGCGATGATTGCCATCCGGGCCAAGCAGAGCTTCAAAATCCAAGCCGAAGATTTACCCAGTGTCTTGAGTGCGGCATTGGCCGCTGGGCAGGCCGGCGGCTTTGAGCTCAAAGATATGGCCAAGTGGTTGCCCCAGCAAATGGCGATGGGCGGCAATCTGGGCCTGTCTGGCAAAGAGGGCTTTGCCAAGCTGGCAGCATGGAATCAAGCCTCGGTGATCACGTCTGGTACCAAGGACGAAGGCGGCAACAACCTG
>CAIYKK010000449.1 GCA_903926695.1 uncultured Burkholderiales bacterium | reverse complement strand
TCGATGTACACCTTTTGGTCAGCCGGACAGTAAAACGGCCCCATTGAGGCCTGACCCTTGCCGCAAGCGGTTTTGGTGCTGCCGCGAAAGAGCACGAGGCGGGGTTCTTTGTAGGTTTCGCCGCTTCTGGCGAACACGTCTTTCCAGACATCTTCGGTGTCGGCCAGCACGGTGGAGACAAACGTGGCCAGTTTGTCGCTGGCCGGAGGCGGGTGCGATCCGCCAGCGGCCTGGCGCTGCTGCACCTGCGCCGGGGGCGCGCCGCCGCTGAGCAGGTTCAAAATCGTCAGCGGGCTGATGCCGAAAATCCAGCCGCCCAGCAGCGCCACCACAATGGCGCCGATGCCGACATTGCGCCCACCCAGCAGTCCACCGAGCAGGCCGACCAGATCAGCGCCGCCGCCCGAGCCGCCGCTGTCACCGCCGCCGCGCCGGTCTTCGACGTTGTTTGAAGTGCGGTTGCCTTCCCATTTCATGATTTTTCCTGACTACAGTTCACTGCAAAAATAATGGCCGGTTTCATTTTTCCAGAAACCACTGGATGAAATACTTGGCGACAAAACCCACCATGCCGAACGCCAGCCCCAGGAAAATCACAAAGGTGCCGAACTTGCCAGCCTTGGACTCCCAAGCGAGGTGGCCGATGATGAACAGCATGTAGAGCATAAAAGCGCCCACGCCAAACGACAGGCCAAAAGCGGCAATCTGTTCTTCCGAATAACCGAACATATCAAACGGCTCCTTCGGGCGGCTGGCGCTCGGGCAGCGCGCTGGCATCCACCAGATCGCGGTAGGCATGCCAGCTGGCATGGCCCAGCAGCGGCAGCACGACGATCAGGCCGAGCAGCAGCGTGCCCAGGCCCAGCACGGTCAGGCCCATGAGCAGCGCGGCCCACAGGGCCAGCGGCAGCGGATTGGTCAACACCGCCTGCCAGCTCGTGAGCACGGCCTGCAGCACATCGACGCGGCGGTCCAGCAGCAGCGGCATAGCCACCACGCTGGAGGCAAAGATGGGCGCAGCCATCAGCCCGCCCATGATCATCCAGAGTTCAAACAGGTAGCCGTCGCGGGCCAGCATCACATGGCGCACAAAATCCATCGGCGTGTTGACCGGATGCGCGGCCAGCAGCGTGATGAGCGCCGCCGATGTCACCACCCAGCCGGTGCCCGCCAGCGCCAGCAGCAGGCCAAAGCGCACCAGGCCCCAGTAGCCGCCCTGCACCGCATAGCGCGAATACTGCCAGCGGGTCCAGGTGCGAAAAATCAGCTGCAAGTTGACCGGCTCGCCGCGCTCCAGCGCCCGGCTGATGGCGTATAAGCCAGTGGCCAGCACCGGGGCGACCACCAGAAAGCCGGAAAACGCCCCAGCCAGCAGCCAGAAACGCTCGCCCAGCAGCAGCGCGATCAAGGCACCGCCAACGGCGAACGCCAGGCCGTGGGCCAGACTGAGCCAGCCGCCGCGCCGCATGTCCTGCGCGCCGCGCACCAGCCACTGCAGGGGCTGGGTCAGACCGATGGTGCGGATGACGGGCAGAGCCAAAGCGCCACGGGGCAGAGGCGGCGGCAAGGGGCGAAGGGGGGGAGTGTTTGGATGAGGCACGATGGGGCGCAAGCTTACCTGCAAATCGCACCTCTGAAAATGGCGCGTGGCAATTTGGCCGCCGCAGCGCCTAACCCGGCAGCGCGTTGCCATTATTGACACTCATCAAAGACAGCGCTGAAGTTCTGGCGCATGATGCCTCCAAGAGACAAACAGGAGCCTTCATGAACCCCGAACAAGCAGCCCCCTACCAGCAGCAACTGCTGGCGATGCATGCGACCCTGCTTGCACAGATCACCGAACAGCGCGGCGGCGTCAGCCGCGTCGAAGCGGCCGCCGAGCACTTCAGCCGCCGCGCGGACTCCAGCGCGCAGGTCGCCACCGAGCGCGAACTGGAGTTCGCCATTGACGAGCGCGAAACCGAAGAGCTGGCCATGATTGACAGCGCCCTGGCGCGCATCAAGGCGTGTACCTACGGCGAATGCACCGACTGCGGCATCGATATTGCACCGGCCCGGCTCCACGCCAGCCCTGAAGCGCCACGCTGCATCCATTGCCAGGAAAAAACCGAGCACCGCCGCACCGCCTGAATTTTTTTCATTCAGTTTTTATTTTTTCCTCTCACTCTTAACTTTCAAGAAAGCATCGCATGAGCACTTTTCACGCCGTCGTCTGGATGGATCATTCCGAAGCGCATGTGGTCATGTTCGACCACGAACATGTGCAGGCCCAGCGCATCAAGTCCCGCACCCACCACAAGCACAGCGGCAAGGCTGAAGACTCCGCAGCATTTTTCACCGACATTGGCCAAGCCCTGACCGGCAGCCATGAAGTGCTGCTGACCGGCCCCGGCTTGGCACGCACCCAGTTCCGCGACTGGAGCGAAAAACACCAGTCCGCCGTAGCCAAGGTGATCGTCGATTCAGTGCCAACTGACCACCCGACCGACCCTCAACTGGTGGCGCTGGCCCGCCAGTATTTCAAGAAATTCGACACGATGGTGGCCGATCCGTCCTTGGCCTGATCATCCCCTCCGCAGGGCTAAGCGCCCTGCAAATCCAGCCCGGCCAGCCCTTGGCTTGGCCCGCCTGCCGCTGACAGGCAAAGGCTAAAAACCCCTCGCCGCCTGCCGGCCGACCCGCATGAGAAGCCCCTCGTAGCGCCTGTTGGTGTTTACCTCAGTATCCAATTTGGGGCGTGCTGGTTAGGCTGAAGGCTCACTTCAGCCATTGCTGGCACAGATTCATGACCTCATCCACGCCCCCTCCTTCGGACAGTTCCATGCCGCCTGCTGCCACGGCAGCATCCTCAGCGGACGCCTTGCCCGTCATGGACACGCCCTATGTATCGCCCCCGCCCGTCGGCCCGCAGGCGCTGATGCGGGTGCTGGGGCTGGGCGATCCCTTTCGCTGGCTGGTGGCGGGCGGGCGCGACCTGCTGGCGCAGCCGGGCATAGGGGTTTTCTACGGCGCGTGCTTCTGGCTGATGGCCCTGACGCTGGGCGCGGTGTTTCGCAGTAAACCCGAATACACCCTGTCGATGGCCTCGGGCTGCCTGCTGCTGGGGCCGTTTCTGGCGATGGGCCTGTACGAGGTCAGCCGCCGCCGTGAGCAGGGCGTCAGGCCGGAGTTCAGCGCCTCGCTCACCTGCTGGGAGCCACACATTCGCAGCATGTCCATGCTGCTGCTGGTGCTGATCGTGCTGGAGCTGATCTGGGGCCGCGCTTCGCTGGTGGTGTTTGCGGTGTTTTTCAACACCGGCATGCCTTCGACGACCGGCGTCATCAACGCCATCTTCAACGCGGGCAACTGGGAGTTTTTAGCGGTGTACACAGCCGTGGGCGGGGTGTTTGCCCTGCTGGTGTTCTCCACCGCCGTGGTGTCCATCCCGATGATTCTGGACCGCGACACGGATGCGATTTCTGCGGCCATCACCAGCATCCGGGTGGTGTTTGCCAACCCCGGCGTGATGCTGCTGTGGGGCGCATTGATTACCGGGCTGATCGTCCTGGCCCTGCTGCCGTGGGGGCTGGGCCTGATCGTGGCCGGGCCGCTGGTCGGGCATGCCAGCTGGCACGCGTACCGGGGCACGGTGCGCTGGCACGAAGCGGCTGAAGCTACAGACTTTCCTTGACGACGCGGTCGTTGAGCAGCTGGACCGGGCTGGCATTTCCCCCGCAGGCATCTCCGCTCAGGCGCGTGGCAGCGTCACGCCCACCTGGCCCTGGTAT
>CAIYKK010000448.1 GCA_903926695.1 uncultured Burkholderiales bacterium | reverse complement strand
TCGGGCGGCCAGCGCCAGCGCGCCATGATTGCAATGGCGCTGGCCTGCGCACCCAAATTGTTATTGGCCGACGAGCCGACCACCGCGCTGGACGTGACCCTGCGCGCCCAGATGCTAGATTTACTCAGCGAGCTGCAGCGGCGCAACGGCATGGCCGTGATGTTGATCACCCACGATTTGAATCTGGTGCGCCGCTTCGCCGACCGCGTGGCGGTGATGGAAAACGGCCATATCGTCGAAACCGGCACCGTGGCCGAGGTGTTTGCCCGGCCGCAGCACGCCTACACGCGCAAGCTGATGGACAGCCGCCCCGTGCGTGATGTCATTGAAGACGGTGAAGTTTCGGCGGGCGAGCGAGTCTTGGCCTCGATGCCGGTGGCAGGTGCCGCGCCCGGAGCGCAGACCAGCGTGCCAGCGGCTGAGTTTCAGCCGGTCATGCAGGCGCGCCAGTTGCGCGTGGCGTATCCGATGCCTGTTCCCGGCATACGTGGCTGGTTTCAAAGCGCGGAGTTTGTGGCCGTCAAGGACGCGAATTTCACGATCACGCCGGGCCGCACGCTGGGCATTGTGGGCGAGTCGGGTTCGGGCAAATCGACGCTGGCGCTGGCCAGTCTGGGGCTGCTGAAATTTTCCGGGCAGTTGCAGGTGATTGACCAGTCCTGGGGCGCGCAGGCGGGGCGCAACAAGGCGCTGCGGCGGGCGGTTCAGGTGGTGTTTCAAGATCCGTTTTCATCGCTCTCGCCGCGCATGACGGTGGAGGCGATTGTCGAAGAGGGTTTGTTGGTGCATGAGCCTTTGCTGGGGCTGGCCGACAGGCGGCGACGCGTCGAGCAGGCGCTGGCCGATGTCGGCATGACTGAAACCCAGTTTCCCGGCCTGCTGGCGCGCTACCCGCATGAATTTTCCGGCGGCCAGCGCCAGCGGCTGGCAATTGCGCGGGTGCTGATCATCAATCCGCGCCTGCTGGTGCTCGACGAGCCCACTAGCGCGCTGGACGTGACGATTCAAAAACAGGTATTGAGCCTGCTGCAGCGCCTGCAGCGCGAGCGCGGCCTGAGTTATCTTTTAATCACCCACGATATTGACGTGATCCGCGCTATGGCCCACGACGTGCTGGTGATGAAAGACGGCGAAATTGTCGAGTCCGGCAGCGTGCGCGCCGTGCTCGATGTGCCGCGCCATCCCTACACGCAAATGCTGGTGGCGCAGGTTTAAATTTGCCTGCGTGTCAAACGTGGGGCTGACAGCGCTGGCACCAGCCACAAAAAAATGGTTTGCATGGCGGCGTTGGGCGCGTTACAATACGCCCTTCACGACCAAATGGGCGGGGTTTCACCGCCCATTTTTTTTGGGCGTTTGTTTTTGCACACTGGCAAATTGGCGGAAAAAGGAACGATAAACTGAATGGCTTTGCAAGAGACGATTGAGCAAACTGTAACGGGACTGGGCTACGACCTGGTTGAAATTGAGCGCACGGCTGGCGGCTTGCTGCGGGTCACGATTGACCTGCCTTATCAGCCCGGTGTCGATCAGTTCATCAACGCGGAAGACTGCGAGAAGGTCACGCGCCAGCTGCAGTTCGTCCTCGAAGTCGAAGGCGCTGACTATGCGCGCCTCGAAGTCAGTTCCCCCGGCATCGACAGGCCGCTGCGCCACGAAAAAGATTTCGAGCGCTTTGTCGGCGAACTCGTTGACCTGACGCTGAAGGCGCCCATTGGCGTGGCCGCCAGCGCAGGCACCACGGTGTCGGCGAACCGCAAAAAATTTCGCGGCACGTTGGAGCGTGTTGAATTGGCCGAGGGCCAGTTCGGCTGGCAGATCGTGTGGAGCGATGAGCCCGCCGTCAAACCTGGCCAGAAGGTCAGCAAAAATAGAATTCCCGCACCCCTGCAGGCGCTCGGGTTCACGCTCGATGAAATCGCCCAGGCGCGTCTGGCGCCCGTGGTTGATTTCAAGGGGCGCAAACCCAAACTTGTGGCCAATAAACCCACAGAGAACTAATTTAGAAAGGCGGGCTTGTGAAATGAATCGCGAACTGTTGATGCTGGTAGATGCCATCTCCCGTGAAAAAAACGTTGAACGTGACGTCGTCTTTGGCGCCGTCGAGCTTGCGCTGGCCTCGGCCACCAAGAAGGTGTATGCCGATGGCGTAGATATCCGCGTCGCCGTTGACCGCGACAGCGGCAATTACGAAACCTTCCGCCGCTGGCTGGTCGTGCCCGATGCTGCCGGTCTGCAAAACCCCGAAGCCGAAGAACTCGTCAGCGACGCACGCGACGAAATCGCCGACATCGAAGAGGGCGACTACATCGAAAAGCCGGTGGAAAGCCTGCCCATTGGCCGCATTGGCGCGCAAGCGGCCAAGCAGGTCATTTTGCAAAAAATCCGCGACGCCGAGCGCGAAATGCTGCTCAACGACTTCATGTCGCGCGGCGACAAGATTTTTGTCGGCACCGTCAAGCGCATGGACAAGGGCGATCTGATCATCGAGTCGGGCCGCGTTGAAGGGCGTCTGCGCCGCAGCGACATGATTCCAAAAGAAAATCTACGCTCGGGCGACCGCGTCCGCGCCATGATTATGGAAGTGGACACGACGCTGCGCGGCGCGCCCATCATCCTCTCGCGCACCTCGCCCGAGTACATGATTGAGCTGTTCCGCCAGGAAGTGCCTGAAATCGAACAGGGCCTGCTGGAGATCAAATCCTGCGCCCGTGACCCCGGTTCCCGCGCCAAGATCGCCGTGCTGTCGCATGACAAGCGCGTTGATCCTATCGGCACCTGTGTCGGCGTGCGTGGTACCCGTGTCAACGGTGTCACCAACGAACTGGCAGGTGAGCGCGTGGACATCGTGCTGTGGAGCGAAGATCCAGCCCAGTTTGTGATTGGTGCCTTGGCCCCGGCCAACGTGTCTTCCATCGTGGTGGACGAAGAGCGCCATGCCATGGACGT
>CAIYKK010000447.1 GCA_903926695.1 uncultured Burkholderiales bacterium | reverse complement strand
TTCGCACTGCATTTCGACGTTCAGGTGGTCGAGCAGGCGGCCAATCAGGTCAGCCGAGTTGTAAGTGACGATGAGAATCGACAGGTCCAGGGGCGAGGCGGTCATGGGTTTATTACTCAGGGTGGGACGCGGGCCGCAGCGGGAATGCGCCGAAGATATGGCTGAGCTGACGCACATTGAGCGCCAAATTGAAGTGCTGCTCCACCTTCAGGCGGGCGGCCTGCGCTATTGAGCGGCGTCGGGCTGGATCGCGGGCGAGCACCATCAATTGCTTGGCCAGACTGTCGGCATCGCCTGCCGTGGCGAGCAAACCTGTGCATTGGTGTTCGATGAGTTCGGGAATTCCGTTCACCGGCGATGAAATGCAGGGCACGCCGCTAGACATGGCTTCCATCAGCACCACCGGAATGCCTTCGGCCAGACTGGGCAGGACAAACACATCGGCCTGGGCCAGCGCGTGGCGCACGCCGTCCTGCGTCAGCGCGCCCGTCAGCGTGATGCGCCCCTGGAGCTGGTGCTTTTTAATAGCGGTTTCAATCCGGCTGCGATCCGGCCCTTCGCCGACGAGGGTCAGGCTGAAATCAACGCCCGCATCACGCAATTGCGCGCAGGCATGGATCAGCAAAACCTGTCCCTTGGCGGGCGTCAGCCGCCCCACGCACAGCAGGCTGACTTTGGGCGTGCTGCGCGACGGCGGGGAAAACGCGAACTGAGCCGGGTCCACGCCCAGGCGGCAGACCTGAAATTTGGGCCAGTCCTCGGGCGCGCTGATCCGCATCAACTGGCCACGGGCAAACTGGCTGATGCACACCACGGCATCGGCGGCGCGCATCTTCAGCGCCAGCGCTTGGCCCGGCACATCGTCAAATTCATCGGGGCCGTGGATGGTGTAGGAAAGATGGCAGTGGGTCAGCGTCTTGGCCAGCACGCCGACCGCCGCCCCGGCATTGCCAAAATGCACATGCAGATGCGCCACTTGGCGCTGGTGCATCCAGCGCGCCACCATCGCGGCCTCCACCGCATAAGCCAGTCCCTTGAGGCCGTGCCCCAGACGCACGCCCTGGCAGAGCGTGCTGAACAAGCGGCCCGGCGCGCGAGCCGCCCAGAACGCCAAGGCGCTGACCGCGCCCGCCGCGCCATCGCTCTTGACGCAGTAAGTGGCTTGCGCCTCAGCGCGCTCTGCCGCATCCATCACGTCGAGCTGGCGGTCGGGCACGTTGATGGAGGCGGTGTGGATTGTGTGGCCCAAGGCGCGCAGCTGGGCAACCTCGCGCAGGATAAAGGTGTGCGAAACCGCCGGGTAGCGGCTCACCAGATAAGCCAAAGGAACGGTCGTCTTCATGGGGGTGTTTTCAAATGCTTGTGTCGCGCTGCGGGTTTGTGAACTTGTCAACGTGTGCGCGCAGGCACGCCAGCAGCGCGGCTGCGCTCCGGCAGCGGTTTTGTCACCACGGCGTTGGCACCGACGATGCTGTGGCTGCCAATGTTCGCGCCCTTGAGAACGGCCACGCCGCGCCCGATCCAGACGTTGCGGCCAATATGGATGGCGGCGCTCTCGTACCCGCTGTCGCGCATGGAGATGTCGCTTGCGCGGTGGTTCGCATCGCGGATGCTGCTGTATTCGCCCACCATGCAGCCGTCTTCCAGCACCACACGCTCAAACGCAACGATATGGACGCCGCTGGACAGCACCACGCGGTTGCCGATTTCGATGCTGCCCGCGCCCTGCGTTTCCAGATAAACACCGGGGTAAATCAGGGCGCCCTGGCCAATCGTCACCCGGCCCGTGCCATGCACGGCGACTTTCCCCAACACCACGTTGGAAGGATGCAGCCGCTGCCCGATGGCCGCTTGCAGGCACACAAAGCTCCAGAGCCGAACCCAGGGCGGCACCACTTTCTGCGCCAGCCAGGCAGCGGGCGACAGGGCCGCGACCAGCATCTTTTTAAAAAAGGAGGCGCGCGCTGGCGGGGCCGCTTCGTCCTTGTATTCGACTAGATCGATTTCGCTGCGGCGGGCGTGGGCACGACGCCAAGCCAGTTGGCCGACCAGCGCCGGGAGCTTTTGCAGATGCGAGTGAATCGCGTACTGCAGGCACAGCAGCGGCTGGCCGGGCGCTTTCCAGCGGCATTGCCAGGCGCTTCTGAGCACCACCAGCGCCGCCAGCGCCAAGAGCGCCAGCCCGACAGCGCCATGCGTCACAAAGGCAGCGGCCAAAACAAACGGGTACAGCGCATACAGCAGACCATGACGCAGGTCGCGGGCGGCTTCCTTTTGCCATAAAGCATCGCCCATGCGCTTCATGCGGTGCGCGACTTCCGCGTAGGCAATGCCGGAGCGGT
>CAIYKK010000446.1 GCA_903926695.1 uncultured Burkholderiales bacterium | reverse complement strand
TTGACGTGCTGCTGGTCGATACCGCTGGCCGTCTGGCGATTGACGAAGTGCTGATGGCCGAAATCAAGGAGCTGCACGCGATTCTCAAGCCGGTCGAAACGCTGTTTATCGTCGATGCGATGCAGGGTCAGGATGCGATCAACACCGCCAAGGCGTTTAAAGAAGCGCTGCCGCTGACCGGCATTATTTTGACCAAGCTCGACGGCGACTCACGCGGCGGCGCGGCGCTGTCGGTGCGCCAGATCACCGGCGCGCCGATCAAGTTTGCGGGCACCAGCGAAAAGCTCGACGGCCTGGAAGTGTTTGACGCCGAGCGCCACGCGGGCCGCATTCTGGGCATGGGCGACATCGTCGCGCTGGTCGAGCAGGTGACGGCGGGCGTGGACATTGCCGCCGCGCAAAAGCTCGCCGCCAAAATCAAGTCCGGCGACGGCTTTGATTTGAACGACTTTCTCGACCAGATCCAGCAAATGAAAAAAATGGGCGGGCTGGCGAGCCTGATGGACAAGCTGCCTACGCAGATGGCCGGAAAAGTCGGCCAGATCGACATGGACAAGGCCGAAAAAGACATCAAGCGCAAGGAAGGCATCATCCACAGCATGACGCCGCTGGAGCGCCGCAAGCCCGACCTGATTAAAGCCACGCGCAAGCGGCGTATTGCTGGCGGCTCAGGCGTTCACGTTCAGGAAGTCAACCGCCTGCTCAACGAGTTCGAGCAGATGCAGACCATGATGAAAAAGATGAAGGGCAGCGGCATGATGAAAATGATCAAACGCATGGGCGGCATGAAGGGCATGCCCAAGTTCTAACAAGCCCCGAACGCCTTGCGTTCGCCCTCTACTTGACCGGCTTGAGGGCCGGAGTTTCTCTGGAATTTTGATGAAAAACAAATTGTTCACTATCGCCAGCCAATGGGGCAGCAAAGCCGGTGATGCGCTGTCAAGCGCAGCGGTCAGGGCGGCGGCGATGACGCAGGATCACCCGCCGGACGCGCAGGCGATGGCGCTGGCCAAGGAGCGGCTCCAGCGCATGGCCGCCGCGACGGTGGTGGAAGTCAAGGATGCGATGAAGTCAGACTTGGCGCGGGATGCGGCCAAAGGCGCGGCCATCGGTGCCGTCGTCGCGGTGCCGGTTCCGGTGATTGGGCCGGTGATGGGCGCCATCGTGGGTGCCGGAGTTGGGGCTTATGTCAACCTGACGCGCGCCAAGACAGATGCGCCCAAGTCCGGCGCGACCGTTCAAGCCCCGGTCAGCGCGGATGCTGCGCCCGCCACCGGCATGTACGCCGAACTGCTCCAGCTCAACGAACTGCTTCAAAAAGGCATCCTGACCCAGGCGGAGTTCGACGCGCAAAAAGTCAGGGTGCTGGCCGCTTATTGAGGCTCAAGCCGCCTGCAGCCGGGGCGTGGCCAGCGCGCTGGCATGCAGCCAAGCGCGGCGCAGCACGGCGGGCGAGCGGGTTTCTTCGGGAATCAACAGGTAGTTATTCGCCCGCAGCGCCAGGCCGACGCTCATTTTGCTGGTCAGCACCGTCATCGGAATGGCCAGCAGCAGCGGCAGGCCCACGGGCAGCAGCCAGACCAGGGCGCGGGCGTCGATCAGCGCAATGCCGACGGCCAGCAGCACAATCACGGCGCTCATGGGCGCGAGCTGGCCCAGCGCATGCGACCACGGCACGGAAGCAGCTTCACGCGGGGGCGATTTCCATTCGAGCTTCAGGCCCGTGAGCGCAATCACCACAAACAGTGAATGCGCCAGCATGCGAATCGGTGCCTGCAGCAGCGCGATCAGCGTTTCCAGCAGCGCGCTGCGCAGCAGGCTGGCCAAGCCGCCGTAAGCCTGCTGCTGGCCCCGGAGCAGCACGGCCACCAGCCCCAGAATGCGCGGCAAAAACAGCATGCACAGCGTCCAGGCCCACAGCCCCGTCAGCTCGCCGGGCAGCAGCGCCCAGTTGTTCACCATCGGCGAGCCTGAGAGCCACAGCGCGGTGCCCAGCGTCATAAAACACAGCCACAGCGGTGCCGACAAATAAGCCATCGCGCCCGTGCCAAACATCGAGCGGTGTACCGGGTGAATGCCCGGCTCGGCAATCAGGCGGGCATTTTGCAGGTTGCCCTGGCACCAGCGGCGGTCACGCTGGAGTTCGGCGAGCAGGTCGGGCGGCTGCTGCTCGTAGCTGCCCACCAGATCGGCCACCAGCCAGACGTGAAAACCGGCGCGGCGCATCAAGGCAGCCTCGACAAAATCGTGCGACAAAATGCTGCCCGCCATGCCGCCCGTGCCTTCAATGCGCGCCAGCGCGCAGTGCTGCATGAAGGGCGCAACGCGGATGATGGCGTTGTGGCCCCAGTAGTGCGACTCGCCCATCTGCCAGAACTGCATCCCGAGCGTAAACAGCCGCCCGGTCACCCGCGAGGCAAACTGCTGCGCCCGCGCATGCAGCGTGACGTGGCCGATGACCTGCGTGGCCGTCTGGATGATGCCCGCCTTGGGGTTGGCTTCCATCAGCTTGACCATAGAGACGAGGCAGTCGCCGCTCATCACGCTGTCGGCGTCCAGCACGACCATGTAGCGGTAATCCTTGCCCCAGCGGCGGCAAAAATCGGCGACGTTCCCGGCCTTGCGGTCGGTGCGGCGTTTGCGCAGGCGGTAATAAACCTCGATTTGCGGCTGCTCGGGCTGGCTGGCGAGTTGGGTGCGCAGCGTTTCCCAGGCGGCGCGTTCGGCGGCGATGATGGCCGGGTCGTTGCTGTCGGACAGCACAAACACATCAAAAGCCGCCGCGTGGCCCGTCGTGCCGACGGACTCGCAGGTGGCGCGCAGGCCCGCAAACACGGTGCGCACGTCTTCATTGCAGATCGGCATGATGATGGCGGTGCGGGTGGATTTGTCCAGCGTGTGGTGCTGGACTTTTTTGGCCGACAGGCTGTGTCCGTCGCCAAAAATCGTCACGTAAAAACCCATCACCGCCGTCATAAAACCGGTCACGACCCAGGCCGACAGCAGCGCAAACAGCGCGAGCTGGCCGTATTGCAGCCAGATGTTGCCGTAGTCGGGCTGCATGTCGGCAAACAGAGACGTGGCCAGCGCCGTGCTCAGCACAGTCAGCAGCACAAACACGGCCCGGCGGCGCGTGGCCACCCGCTGCCACGGCGCTTGCGCTGGCGCTGGCACCGGGGCGGTGCGGGCGGCGGCGCGGCGCGGCGTGAACGGCTGCAGCGCGAGCGCGCCCATGCCGCGCCAGAAACCGCGCCATGCACGCGGCACCATCGAGCCACGATGCACCGGCGGCGCGGTCACGGCGTTGGGGTGGCGTTCTTCGCGCAGCAGGCTGCGCCGATTCAGTCGGTGATCAGGTTGGTCCATGTTTCGCTCAGGGTGTTGTGGTTGTGTTGAAGAAAGGCGCGCAGCTCTATGGGCTGGGCTGGCGGGGCGGGTTGAACTGCCGGGTCTGGCCGGTCTGCGGCTGCGGCTGGGGCTTGGGCTTGGGCTGGCGTCTGGGCGGGCGGCAGGCGTTCGACGCGCAGGCTCATGCGCCATGCGCCGGTGGCCGGGTTGCGCCAGGCCAGACTTTCCACGATGCGGGCATTGGCGCTGGCCGTGGCAATGGCTTGG
>CAIYKK010000445.1 GCA_903926695.1 uncultured Burkholderiales bacterium | reverse complement strand
TCGTCCATGTGCGCCGTGATGTCGGCGGGAACGCCGAGCTTTTTCAGCCGTTTGGCAATCGCTTTGGCGATGAGGGCGGGCGTCAAATCCGCCTTGGCGCGCAGCAGCCAGCTGTCGCTGGGGTTGGTGCGGCTCCACTCGCCGCCGGTCTGGTCGCCTTCAGGCTCGTCGAACTTGCCCAGCACGTTCGGGCGCACGTCGGCGCGCCAGTTGTACAGCTCTTCCTTGAGCTGGTATTCGATGATCTGGCGCTTTTCTTCGACGACGAGAATTTCCTGCAGCCCCTGCGCAAAGTCGCGCGTCATGCTGGCCTCCAGCGGCCAAACCACGTTGACCTTGTGCAGCCGGATGCCGAGCTGGCCGCAGGTGGCTTCGTCCAGCCCCAGATCGGCCAGCGCTTGCCGCGTGTCGTTGAACGCCTTGCCGCTGGCGATCAGGCCGAAGCGGTCGTCAGGCCCGGCGATCACGTTGTAGTTCAGCTTGTTGGCGCGCACATAGGCGAGTGCGGCATACCATTTGTAATCCATCAGCCGCGCTTCCTGGGCCAGCGGCGCGTCCGGCCAGCGGATATGCAGGCCGCCCGGCGGCATTTCAAAATCCTCGGGCAGGATGATTTTGACGCGATCCGGCTCCACCGACACCGAGCTGGACGATTCGACCACCTCCTGAATCGTCTTCATGCCGGACCACAGGCCGGAGAAGCGGCTCATGGCAATCGCGTGCAACCCCATGTCCAGAATCTCCTGCACGCTGGACGGAAAAAACACCGGCAGACCGCAGGCTTTGAAAATATGGTCGCTCTGGTGCGGCGCAGTTGAGCTTTTGGCGACATGGTCGTCAGCGGCGATGGCAATGACGCCGCCGTGTTTCGCCGTGCCCGCCATGTTCGCGTGTTTGAACACGTCCGAGCAGCGGTCCACGCCCGGCCCTTTGCCGTACCAGATGCCGAACACGCCGTCGAACTTGTTCTTGTCCGGGTACAGATCCAGCTGCTGGCTGCCCCACACGGCGGTGGCGCCCAGCTCTTCATTGACGCCCGGCTGAAAGACGATGTTGTGCGCCGCCAGATGTTTTTTGGCGGCCCATAGCGCCTGGTCGTAGCCGCCCAGCGGCGAGCCCCGGTAGCCACTGATAAAACCCGCCGTGTTCAGGCCGACCAGCGCGTCGCGGGTTTGCTGCAGCATGGGCAACCGCACCAGCGCCTGTACGCCGCTCATGAAGGCGCGGCCATGCTCAAGTGAATATTTGTCGTCCAGCGTGACGGTGTCCAGCGCCTTTCGGACGGACTCGGGTAGAGGGGCGTTCATGGTGTTTGTCTCCGCGATTGTGCTCATGGCCGCCTTGTGGGCAGCGGGATGAAAGCCGCCTGGCCTGGCTGGCTTGGATGAGGCCCGCGTGCTTGCGCCAGACAAAAGTGTAGGCCGCAGCGCCGCAGCTGTGTTGGCTTTTTGCGGCTGAAATTGGACGAAAAAAAGCCCGGTCTTCCTGAAAGACCGGGCAACCGGCTGGGCCGGAGCTACGCTTCTAGAGGAAGATTGCTTTAGGCTTCAGACAGCCGGATTTGTTTGAGTTCGCCCGTCAGGTAGCCCACGGCGGCGCCGAACTTGTCCTTGTAATTGGCCTTGATCACTGGATCGAGCGTTTTGTAAACGTTCTTGTGCAACCCGGTATCGAAAGTCTTATCGCTCCCCGTACCCCAGTCGCCGGGGTGCTGGAAGTTGCTCATGATGTAGGTCCAGCCGTTCAGTTCATCGACCGCATGCAGGCCGGTCGATTCGCCGCCCGCCGGAATCGACATGATGCGCGAAAGCTTTTTCGTGTCGATGTTGTAGGCCCACAGGAAGTTGTTAACGTGCTGGCTGCTGTCCTCGCCGATGAACAGCGTGCGCATCTTTTCGGAGAACTTCAGGTTATCGGGGTTGGCGACCTTGTTCGGGTTGGCGGTGTTGCCCAGCGCGTCGGGGACGGCCAGATCTTCGCCGACCAGCAACGCCTTGGTATCGACCGGCATCCATTCGCTGTTGATGGCTGCACCCTTGTCGTCCTTTTGGCCGCCCTTGAGGTTGAGCGCCATCACCGCGCCAGCGTTGAGCGCCGCAGGCAGGGCAATGCCATTGCCGGGCGCGTTGGTGGCGTGGCCGCTGACCATCGAGTTGATGCAGTTTTGCAGGGCCGAATAAGCCACCTTGTCCTTGATGTTGACGGTCGTGCCTTCCATTTTGGTAAAGCCCATCGAGGCGCCGACCAGCGCGGCGTAGCGGTGGGTTTCCAGGAAAGCGGCGGCTTTTTCCATGCCGGGCGCCAGCTTGATCCACTCCGTGCGGCCGCTGGCTTTGATTTTGGTGTAGCTCGCATCGAGCGGATCGGCGGTTTTGACATCCATGATGTCGGTGGGTTTCAGGGTTGTGGCGAGGTTTTTAATCTCGGCGCTGGTGGCCACGCCGAGCTTGATCCAGCTCAGTGGCGCCGCCGCTGCTGTCGGATCGACGCTGAAACCCGCGCCCACTTTGGCCACGTACAGCGTTCCGGCGGACAGGTCTTTTTCGGTGTTGGCTACGAAAACAAAATAACCGCTGTTGGTGGCATCGTCGCCCATGAACACGGTGCGGTTGTCCGGCATGACCTGCACCAGTTCGTGCGAGATGCGGCCCATGCAGTAGTGCTTTTGAATCGAGGCCGTGCCGTCAGCCTTGACCGTCACTTCGGGCAGGTGGCCGTAGTGGTAAGGATTGGCGGCAGTCTCGCTGCCGTAGAGATTTTTGCTGAACGCCATGAACTGCGCATCGGTCGCGGCGGTGAAGGCGTTGGGCTCGTACTCTTCGCTCGACAAATGCGTGCCCCAGGGCGACAGGCTGGCGCCGCAGGTGATCCACAGGCCATTGACCGCCGATGTGTCCACGTTGTGGTATTTGACCAGCGTCAGTTTGCCGGTGGCGGTGTCCTGGTCCAGCGTCAACACGGCGATGGGCGACGGCAGTTTGCCGTACATGGCGGTCACGCCGTCTTGCGCCCAGGTGGTGTATTCAAACTGCACCACGGCAAACACCGTGTTGCCTTTGACGCCCGCCACCTTCGCACCGGGCACCGTCAGCAGCGAGGTGCCATCGGGGGAGTCGGAGAAAAACTGGCGCTCCTGGCCGGGCACGGTCTTGTCGATGATCTTGTTGTTGTAGATGTCGAAATAGCCGCCAGCCAGAATCTGGCCACCCTTGATGTCATCGACCAAGTCGCCGGTGATGAAGAAGGGTTGGTAAGCCAGTTTGAAATCGAGCTGGCTGGCATCGCTGAAACTCACCGACATGACGGAATTCACCGTGGTCGTGGCCATCGCGGCGGCGTTCGCCAGCGTGGGCGCCGCCGTGGAGGAAAAGCTCACGCCGCTCAGGCTGGCAGAAGTGGCAGAAGAGGCGGCCACCGCATCGGCGCCACCGCCGCAGCCTGCAAGAAAACCCGCCCCCGCCAAGGCGGACGACAGCGGCAGCAAGGGAGCGCCGCCCAGCAATTGCAGGACACGGCGACGGGAATTATTCACAACAGAATTCATGGGTTTGGCTCCAGACAAACAAGGCTGCACGCAGCAAAAACGGCCGGCATCAGCAGGGATTGATGACCTCGATAATGTGGCGCAGCGATGTTTCAGTCCCATGACAGCGGGTTCATCAAGGGCCTGGTGCTATGGTTACCCCCGTTGAGTTGTATATTCTTACCAAATACCGCAATTATTTACAAAAAATAAATAGAGGAAAACCACTTTGCCAGCCGCTCTGAACCACATCTCCCTTGCCTCAACCTTGTGTGCTGCCGTACTCGCTCTGACCGTTTCGGGCGCGCAGGCGGTGGACGCGGGCGTGACGGATACCGAAATCCGCATCGGCGCCTCGGCCGTGCTGACCGGGCCGCTGGGCCCGCAGACCCTGTCCTACGGGGCAGGCGCCAAGCTGTACTTTGACTCGGTTAACGCCAACGGCGGCGTCAACGGACGCAAGATTTTTTACACCCAGATCGATGACGGCTTTGATGTCGCGCAATCGGTGGAAAACACCAAAAAGCTGATTGACGACGACGAGGTATTTGTGCTTTTTCAGCCCACCGGCACGCCCCACACCGTAGCCCTGCTGCCGCTGGCGATTCAAAGCAAAACCATTGTGTTCGGCCCGGTCACCGGCGCCTCCACCCTGCGCGTGGGCTACAACCGCTACCTGTTCCACGTGCGTGCGGGCTACAGCGACGAAGCGCTGCGCATCGTGCAGCAACTGCGCCAGATGGGCACCACCAAGGTGGCCATGGTTTACCAGGACGACGGCTTTGGCAAAACGCTGCTGGCCGAAGTCAAGCACGCCGCCGAAAAACTCAAGCTGCCGCTGATCGCCGAGGTCAAGCTCGATCCGAAAAGACCGGACTTCAAAAATGCCGCCTTCCTGCTGCAAAAAGCCGCCCCCCAAGCCGTCATCATGGGCACAGCGGGCACCACTTTTTCCAACATGACACGGGCGATTTACGCCTCGCAGCGGCCCCTTCTTTACGGCTTTTCGGTGGCCAATGTGGACACGCTGAACAAAGACCTGGGGCCGCAGGCGCGCGGCATCATTCTGGCCCAGATCGTGCCGTCCATCCGCAACGCCTCAACCCCCATCGTGTCCGAATACTTGGGCCTGCTCAGCAACAAAAATGCCTCTGCCAAACCATCGGCGGCCCAGTTCGAGGGCTTTGTGCATGCCAAGCTGCTGGTGCAGGGTTTCAGAGCAGCGGGCCCCAAACTCAACACCGACAACTTCATCAAAGCCATGGAAAGCCTGGGCGAAGTGCGCTATGGCAAGTTCACCATTCGCTACAGCCCGCAGTCGCACAACGGCGCCAGCCATGTCGAGCTGGCCATCGTGAGCAATACTGGAGAGCTGGTCTATTGACAGGCACTCGGGCGCCGCTGGCGCTCCCGGCAGACCCGCCCGCACCGGCTGCGCGCCTGCGGGCGGCTTGAGCAGCCCTATTTGGGCCACAGCCCCCACAGCCGCAGGGGCTGGTTAAAACGCGACGCCAGCTGACCCGCCTCCACGCCCGTGCCCGCAAAATAGTCGGCCCGCACCGCGCCGGTGATGGCGCTGCCCGTGTCCTGCGCCAGCACCAGTTTTTGCAAATTGGCCACGCCGCCACGCGAGGCCAGCCAGACCGGCGTGCCATAGGGAATGCTGCCCGGATCGACCGCGATGGAGCGCCCCGGCGTCAGCGCCACGCCCTGCGCGCCTTTGGGGCCGAACGCGGCGTCCGCCTCGCTCAACACTTCTTCGCGGAAAAAGATATAGCGCGGATTGCTCCAAAGCAGCTCCCGAACCCGCTGCGGGTTGTCGGCGGCCCAGGCTTTGGTGGCGTCAGGCCAGGGGTTGATTTTTGTCACACCCTGACTGAGCAGCCACTGGTTGACGCTGCGGTAGGGCTGCTCGTTAGAACCCGCAAACGCCAGCCGCACGGTGCGGCTGGAGCCGTCGGGCTGGCTGAACGTGAGCCGCCCCGAACCTTGAATATGCAGCACCAGCGCGTCAATCGGGTCGGCCAGCCAGGCGATTTCGCGTCCATTGAGCGCGGCGCGGGCCTGCGGCAGAGAGTCGATTTCCTGGCGCGAAAACCACGGTTTGCGGCTGGCCAGCGTGGGCGGCGCGCTGTACAGGGGCACGCCATAGCCCCATGCGGGCTGACGGCTGGCCTTGAACACCGGCTCGTAGTAGCTGGTGAGCAGCCCCTCGGCGGCGCCCTGCAGGCTCTCGATGCGATAGGGCTGCAAGCGCGCGGTCATCCAGTCGCGCTTGGCCTGGGGCGAGGCCGTGCTCAGGCGCGGCAATTCGCTGCACAGGGGCACAAACGCTGGCCCCGGCCGCTCGCAGCTCTTTAGCCAGGCCAGCCAGGCCTCGGTCAGCGAATCGTCCTGAAACCCCGGCAATTCGGACCACGCCACCGCCACCCAGCGGCTTTTGACCTGCACCCCGGCCGGAGCCGCAAACGGTCGCCCGGACGCGCCCGTCACAGGCGGCGATGGCGGCTGCGGCGGATGGGCGCAGGAAGCCAACAAAGCGGCCACGGCCATAATGCAAGCGAGGTGCCCTGAAGGCCAAAACCGTGCGGAAATGCTGCTTGTTGTCAAAGGAGAGGCCATGACTTTGCTATTGCTCGAAGCCTTGGGAGCGCTGGTGCTGCTGGTGTTCATTGTGTGGTGGACGATGTTTTCAGGCCGTAAAAATGGTGAATTGAAGAGCGATCTGCCCCCGGCGGCAGCCCCTGACCCCTAACCTCACATCACCCGATGATTCAACGCAGGCAGGCGCTGGCGCATCTCCTGTTGGCGCAGGCCGGCCACTTCGCCCATCACCACGCCCGGCCCTTCGGCCTGCTGCGCCAAAATCCGGCCCCACGGGTCCACCAGCATGCTGTGGCCCCAGGTGCGCCTGCCGTTTTCATGCTCACCACCTTGGGCGGCGGCCAGCACGTAGGCCAGGTTTTCAATCGCACGGGCGCGCAGCAGCACTTCCCAATGGTCCTGCCCGGTGGTGTAGGTGAAGGCGCTGGGCACCAGCAGCACATCGGCATGCAGTGTGCGGTACAACTCGGGAAAGCGCAGGTCGTAGCACACGCTCATGCCCACGGTGTAGATGTAGCCGTCGCGTGAGGCCAGCTCAAAGCGCACCGGCTCCGCACCAGGTTCGAGCACACGGGTTTCGTCATAAGCCTCTTCGCCCTGGTTAAATCGAAACAGGTGAATCTTGTCGTAGCGCGCCACGCAGCGCCCCGAAGGCGCGTAGGCCAGCGAACAATTGCGCGCCCGGCTGGTGTCGGTCGTGGCCATGGGCAGCGTGCCGCCGACAATCCACAGCCCCAGCTTGTGCGCGGCGCGGCTTAAAAAATCCTGCACCACACCGCGCCCCGCCGTCTCCTGCAGCTTGAGCTTGTCGCTGTCGTGCCAGCCCATGATGCCGAAGTATTCCGGCAGCACGGCCAGCTCCGCGCCTTGGGCAGCGGCCTGCGCCAGCAGCTCGGCGGCCATGTCGAGGTTGGCCTGTAGCGTCGTGCCTGACACCATCTGGATAGCAGCTATTTTCATCAATGAGTCTCCACAGAAAGGGCCTGCGCCTTGCGGTCTATTTTCGTGATTTTTGGATTCGCCCAGGTGCCGTCGATATGAAACTCCTGCGTCGCCGCTTCGGTCAGCGGGCGGCGCAGGAACATCTGAGCCAAAAACGTGCCCAGCCCCACTGCCGGGTTGATGACGGTGGCAATCAGCGAGGCCGTGCCGGCGTTGATGTCGGGCACCACCACCACGCGTAGATTCTGCGTTTCGCGGATGATGTCGGCGCGCCCGGCCATCAGCACGGCGGCATTCACGCCGCTCATCTGCAAATTGTTGGTCTGCGCCTGACCTTGGCGGATGGTGACATCGCCGCGCACAAAGTCAAACGCAAAGCCTTCAGAAAACACGTCCCGAAAATCCAGCGTCAGGCGTCGGGGCAGCGACTGCAGGCTGAGTACGCCCAGCAGCTTGGCCAGCCCCGGCTCGGCTTTGATGAACTGGCCGGACTCGACGTTCACGTTGAACTGCCCGCTCAGGCTGGGGTAGTCGGGGCTGAGCGGCGAGCCCATCCAGGCAACCTGACCTTCGAGTCGGCCTTTGCCGCGGCGCAGCACGCCGTCCATGCCCAGGCGCTTGAGCAGCGCGCCGGAGTCGGCAATGTCGAGGCGGAAATCCATCTCGGCGCGGCGGTGTTCGGACACGGGACCGGCTCGCGGCCCGGTGGGCGTCACGGCCACCCAGTCGCCCGAGGCGGTCAGCGTCGCTTCAGGCAGGGTGACGTTGAACTTGTTCAGGTGCCAGTCACGCGGCCCGCCCTCTGCACCGGCTGAAGCGCCCCGGTTCACGGCGTCGATTTCAACGCGGCCCAGCTTTTTGCCGCGCAGTTCCATGTTTTCCACGACGATATCGAGGGCCGGAATGCTGGCGGGCTGCTCGTCAAGCAGGGCTTCAACCTCGCGGGCCTGGCTGGGCGCCAGACTCAGGCGCGAGAGCCGGGCATAGACGCGGCCAGAGCTGGCCGGGCCGCGCTGGCGGTATTCGAGATAGCCGCTGAGTTCGGTGGCGTCCAGATTGGCGCGCCAGTTTGGCCCCTCGCGGTTGGCACCGATGGCGACCTTGCTCAAGGTGTGGCCCTGGACGTGCAGCTCACCGGCGCGTATCGCCAGCGCGGTGGGCAGGTAGCCTGCGAGCGGCTCGGCCTCGGGATTTTTTTCTGTTGGCGCTGGATGGCTGCCCGGCGCGTCGGCGAGGATTTTTTCCCAGGCATCGGCGTCCAGGTGGGGCAGGCTGATGTTGGCGCGCACACCCGCTTCGGGCGCTTGCGTGTCGGCCAGCTCCGCGCCGACCGTGAGGCTGCCCCGGATGACGCGGGGTTCGGCACCGCTGACATCGCGCACATAATTCACCGCCACCAGTCGCCCGATGTTGAGTGAAAGCTGGTCCTGCAACTTTTGCCCCGGTGCCATCGACGCGGCCAGCAGCGCGTTGTCAAAGCGCACTGGCAGCGCCGTCTCGGCGACCTTGGCCAGCGGGGGCGGCAGGTTCAGCGCCAGCCCCTGCAGGCTGCTGGTGACGGAGATTTCGGGCACACCGCGCCGAAACACCAGTGCCGCCGAATAGGCCGCGCTGCCGCTCATGCGCTGGGCCAGCCGCGCCAGCAGGCCCAGCTCTTTGGCCTGACGCAGCCCTTCGGCGCTGGCTTGGCCCTGAACTTTGATTTCGACACGCAACGCGCCCGCCTTGCCCGGCGCGGCGGGTGGCTGGGCGCGGGTGCCGCCGTCGATGCGCGCTTCGCCGCCAAGTAATTTGGCCTGCGCGCCTGCGACTGAAAAACCTTTTTCGCTCAGGTTGACCGTGCCGCGCAAGCTGCTTAACAGCGGCGCGTCGGGGGCGAAGCGCACGTCATTGCCGGGCAGAACGATGGTGCCTTCGACCTTGGCGCTGTTGATCGCGTCAATCGGCAGGCGCAGGTGCAGGTGGTAGCTGGCGCTGCCGCTGGCCGTGGTCTGGGCCAGCGCCTGCTCGGTGATGGCCGCCAACGGCGAGGTGTTGACAAAAGCCAGCGCGTCCGTGAGCGCGCCTTGCACGTCGCCCGTGACTTCGACCGTAGGGTGGCGCATCAGGTCGGGAATGCGAACATCGCCCTTGACCAGCCGCAGCCCCGGCAGTCCGGCCACCTTGCCGCTGGCGCTGTTGACCTGCAACGCCGCCTGGTAAAACACCAGCTCGCCATTGAGTTCGGTCAGCGCTGGCCAACGCGCCTCGCCCGGTGCCTGCAACGACTTGGGCACATAGGCCAGCTCGCCATTGCGCACCGTGGCCGAGACGCGAAACTCGCCCTGCGCCGGGTCGGCAAACGGCAGCTTGGCCACCGGCCCCAGCACCTTGAACTTGACGGCGCTGATCTGCCCCTGCAGCACCGCATCACGCACATACTGGCGCACCACGGGCGCGAGCACCAGCGGCAGGTAACGATGCACCCGGTTGCCCTCGCCCCGGCTCAAGCTGCCCTGCAGATCGAGCACACCGGGAAAGCGCGGCACCATCGCCCCGCTGATCGTCGGCTCACTGGTGCGCCAATGAACCTGCGCCTGACCCTGCGCGTCGGCATTGGCAAACTGCAGATTGCGCAGCTGCACATCAATTTTGGCGCCTGAGAGTTTCCACTGCGCCTCGGTTGAGAGCTGGTCCAGCGCCAGCCGGGGCACTTCAAAAACGCCGGGCAACTCCAGCGCGCCCTCGGTGATCTTCACCTTGGCCACGCCGCCCGCCTCGGTCACCTGAAAGTCGATGGTGGCACCGCTCACGCCGGGCCGCCCCGGTGTGTCGGGTGCCGCAGGTGCGGGGGCTGGCGCGGCGGCAATGGACAAGGCGCTGACCCGGCCCTGCGCTGAAAAGCTGGTCGGCCCGTCCACCGGCCCGACCCAGCGGGCGTCCAGCGTTTCAACCAGTCCACGCGGTGCCAGCGAAGCGGCCAGCGACTGAATGCGCTTGTCCAGCGGCAGGCGGCTGGCAATGCGCGCCAGCGCGGCCAGGTCCAGCCGGTCGGCTTTGAAGCTGGTGTGCAGCGGCGCGCCCATCAGATCGGTGGTCTGTTTCAGCGCGACATTGCCGCCCGGCCACTGCAAGCCGTCCTCGGTGCGAAAGCGCAGGCCCTCGGTGTTCATTTCAAACTCGGTGGCGCTCAGGCTCGCGCCGATGCGCCCGGCCACCGACGCAAAGGCCAGCGGCTCCAGCCGTGCGCCCAGGCGCACATCCACGTCCTGCAGCGCCACATCGGCCAGCGCGCCAGCGAGTTTTCCTTTGTGAATATCCACCCAGGCGCGCAACGCGCCCTGGCCCCGGTTCAGCGCCACGCCCAGCGGCACCAGGCTGGCGTATTGCTTGAAGCGCGACGCGTCGATGCGGCCAAACTCGGCGTAAAACTGCCCGTTCCAGGCGTCAAAATCGCCCGCCCGCGCCGACAGCAGCGAGTGCTTGAAAATCCCGCGCAGGCTGAAGCGCTCGCCCCACTCGGGCGGCGGCGTGGCGTCCAGGCGCATCAGGTGGCGGTGGTGGCCATTGCGCATCACCACATCCACATCGCGCAGCGCCAGCGGCGGCGCCTGGCGCAGCTCGTCGCTCCAGCGCACCGTGCCACCGCGCAGCACAAATTCGGTTTGCGAAAAAAACCAGTCGGCCAGCGCGCTGTGGCCGCTTTGCCGGTCGCGGGAAACGTCCAGCCCGCCGACAAAGATGCGCCCGTCGGCGGCGCGGCGGATGTCAAGCTCAGGCTGCTCGATCACCAGCTGGGAAAAGCCCAGCCCCCAGAGCGAGGACGCCGACAGCGCGCCGATCAGATGCGGCAGGCGCACCGCCTCGCGCCCCTGCGCATCGAGGAGGCGCACGTCGTGCAGCTCAAACGAGGGAATCGCCCCTGGCGCACGGGCGCTGATGCGGCCAATGCGCACCGGCACCCCTAGCGCCCGGCTGGCTTCTAACTCCAGGCGGGGACGGAACTCCTCGATGCGGGGCACAATCCAGCCGTGAAGCGCCACCCAGCTCAGGCCAAACAGCAACCATGCCACCACCGCCAGCCATAGCACCACACGCAGCACCAATGCAAGCCACCGCAGGTGCCGGGACGGCAAGGCGGACAAGGCGGACAGGCTGGATAAGGTGGACGACTCCATGAGTCCGAGAATTATGACCGCCGACGCTGCCAGCGACCGGTGCAGAGCCACGAAGTTTTGTGAAGTCTTGTGATGAACCTTCCCGCCACGCCCGCCCCTTCCGCCCCTTCCGCCTACTCGCGTTATGTCCAGCGCATACGGCGGCGCTACGCCGCTCAGCTCAGTCTGCTGGCCGAAGGCCCGCCAGTGCGCGCCGCAATGCAAACCACGCTGGAAACGCTACTGGCCAGCCCGCTGGAAACCGGCGCGGCGCTGCGCGTGCTGCGCCAGCTGGTGCTGGAGCGCCTGGTTGTCCTCGACTGCGACGGCCCGTGCGACAGCCAGGCGCCGCTGGCCGTCATCACCCGCGCCATGACCGAGCTGGCCGAGCTGGCCCTCGACGCGGCCATGCGCCACTCCCGCGACACGCTGGACGCCCAGCACGGCGCGCCCCAGGGCACAGGCGGCCAGCGCGCCCGCATGTGGGTGATCGGCATGGGCAAGCTCGGCGCACGCGAGCTGAACGTCTCCAGCGACATCGACCTGATCTACGTCTATGACCACAACGGCGAAACCACCGGGCGCGCCAGCGACGGGCGCGGAAAAATCTCCAACCACGAATACTTTGCGCGTCAGGTCAAGGCGGTGTACGGCCTGATTGGCGACGCCACCGAACACGGCTTTGTCTTTCGCGTCGATCTGGCGCTGCGGCCCAATGGCAGCTCCGGCCCGGCGGCGATTTCCCTCAGCGCGCTGGAAGAATATTTTCAGGTGCAGGGCCGCGAGTGGGAGCGTTTTGCCTGGCTCAAAAGCCGCGTGGTCGCACCGCAGGACTGCATCACCAGCGGCTCGGCGCAGGCGCTGCGCGGCTCGGTGCTGCCCTTTGTGTTCCGCCGCTACCTGGACTACAACGTGTTCGACGCGCTGCGCGTGCTGCACCGGCAAATCCGCGAACACGCCGTCAAGCGCTGCGCAGGCCACCCCGAGCGCGCCAACGATGTGAAGATGTCGCGTGGCGGCATCCGCGAGATTGAATTCACCGTGCAGGTGCTGCAGGTGGTGCGCGGCGGGCAGTTTCCCGAACTGCGCACCCGGCCCACGGTCGATGCGCTGCAGCGCGTGGCCCGCGCCGGTCTGATGCCGCAGGAAACCGCCGACGCAATGGCGCGGGCTTACGACTTTTTGCGCCGCGTCGAGCACCGCATTCAGTATTTGGATGACCAGCAAACGCACGTCCTGCCGACCCGCGACGACGATCTGGCCTGGATTGCGCAGACGCTGGGTTACAGCGACTGCGGCCAGTTCTTGAGCGATCTGGACGCGCACCGTGAGCTGGTGGCGGGCGAGTTCGACATTCTGCTCGGCGGCAAACCGGCCTGCAAAGGCTGCAGCAAGTCAGCGCCTGCCGCCCCGGCCCAACAGCTTGAAGACCTGCTTGAGCAGCCGCCCGCCGACTGGCCGCCCCAGCTGCGCGAGCGCCTGAGTCAGTGGCACCAGCACCCGCGCATCCGTGTGCTGCGCGAAGACTCCCGCGCCCGGCTGGCGCTGCTGATTCAGCGCACCGCGCAATGGCTGCTCGAAAGCCGCGTCAGCGAAGAAGCCGCGCTGCGCCTGCTTGGCTGGATTGAGCCGCTGCTGCGGCGTGAAAGTTATCTCGCGCTGCTGCTGG
>CAIYKK010000444.1 GCA_903926695.1 uncultured Burkholderiales bacterium | reverse complement strand
CTTACACGGCTGGCGTGGTGCTGTCGTTTCTGGCGCTGGGCGCGCTGCTGCTGGGCCTGCGGGCGGCGGGCGAGCAGCTGGGCTGGGGTTTTCAGTTGCAGAACCCGGCGGTGGTGGCGGGGCTGGCCGCGCTGTTCACCCTGCTGGGGCTAAATCTGGCGGGCCTGTTTGATTTTGGCAACCTGCTGCCGCTGAGCGTGATCAACCTACAGGCGAAAAACCCCGGTTTCAACGCGTTTTTGTCGGGCATGTTGGCTACCGCCGTGGCGTCACCCTGCACTGCGCCTTTTATGGGCGCGTCGCTCGGCTATGCGGTGGGCCTGCCAGCGGTGGAGGCGCTGGCGGTGTTCGGTGCCATCGGTGTGGGCATGGCCGCGCCTTATCTGCTGGCCAGTGCCGTGCCTGCCGTGGCCCGCGCCATGCCCCGGCCCGGCGTGTGGATGGTGGTGTTTAAACAATTGATGGCGTTTCCGATGTTCGCCACCGCCGCCTGGCTGGTTTGGGTGCTGGGCCAGCAAAGCGGCATCGACGGCGCGGGCGCGCTATTGGCGCTGCTGGTGCTGCTGGCGCTGGCCGTGTGGGCGCTGGGGCTGCGCGGCTTGCCTCGCCGGGTGATTGCCACGGTGGCGATAGCATTAGGCATTTTTGGCCTGTGGAGCGCAGGCCCGATCATCACGGCGGCAGCGCAGCCGCTTTCCGCCGCCATTTCAACCGCTTCAGCCGCCTCGGCAAGCTCCGCCGCTTCGCCCGCTTCGGCGAATGACCCGGCGCGCTGGCAAGACTGGCAGCCGGGCCGCGTCGAAGCCTTGACCGCCCAGGGCCGCAGCGTGTTTGTCGATTTCACTGCCGCCTGGTGCGTGACCTGCCAGTACAACAAAAAAACCACGCTCGCCAACGCCGAGGTGCTGGCCGACATGGCCGCCAAAAACGTCGCCCTGCTGCGCGCCGACTGGACGCGCCGCGACCCGGCGATCACAGCCGCGCTGGCCCGACTGGGGCGCAGCGGCGTGCCGGTGTATGTGCTGTACCAGAGCGGCCACGCGCCGGTCGTGCTGTCGGAAATTTTGTCCGTCAGCGATGTCCGCGCCGAGCTGGCCAGGCTGTAAGATTTTCAAACCCGCCGCAGCCATCATGCGCGGCCCACCACTAGAAAGAGAGCCACTCCAATGAGCCACGTTTCCCACGCCGAGCGCATCCCGTACATCCTGCGCCACTGCCGCACGATTGCCGTGGTGGGCCTGTCGCCCCAGCCGCACCGCGCCAGCTTTGACGTGGCGCGCTACCTGCAGGGCAACGGCTACCGCATCATTCCCATCAACCCCAACGCCACCGAAGTGCTGGGCGAAAAAGCCTACGCCACGCTCAAGGAAGCCGCCCAGCACGAAACCATCGACTTGGTGAACTGCTTTCGCAACAGCGAAGACATTCCGCCCATCGCCGAAGAGGCCATCGCCATCGGAGCCAAGGCGCTGTGGATGCAGCTGGGCATCAGCAACCCCAAAGCCGCCGCCAGGGTCGAAGCCGCTGGCCTGCTCGTGGTGCAAAACCAGTGCATCAAGATCGACCACCGGGTGCTGCTGTCCAGCGGAATGCTGGAATCGGACCCCGCTTGAGCCTGGCGGCCCGGAAGGTGCAGCGCCCGCTGGCCGTCCTGGCCGCGCCGCTGGCAGCGCTGGCAATCGTGGCGGCAGTCAGCCTGACGGGCTGCGCCACTCCGGCACCGACCACCCACGGCACCACGCAGGAAGCGCCCCTGTCGCTGGCCCATGTGGCGCAGTCGGACGTGAACCGCATGGCCTCGCTGGCCATGCGCGACAACCTGCAAAGCCTGCTGCGCATCGCCGACAAACTGTATCAACGCAACCCCGCCGAGTGGCGCAAGACCAGCGCCGTGAGCCGTGAAGACGCTCTGGCCCAAATCAAAAGCGCCATTGACAGCCAAACGCCCTGGCCCGGCCTGCGCGAGCGCAGCGACATCGGCGCGCTGTCGCTGGCGCTGAGCCAAAAATTTACCGGTGACCGCGTCGCCGCCTTCGTCACCGCCAGCGCCGACATGCTGATCAAGGCGCACGGCAACCGCACCACGTTTTATTTGATTCACAGCCTCGATGCGCAGTACCTGCACAACGCGGCGCGCAATTTTGAAATCGCCGTCGCACTCCTGGGCAACCGGCGCACGGCATCAGGCCAGCCGCTGCTGCTGAGCGACAACGCCCCCGGCGTGCAGCGCAAGCTGCGTTTTGACCGGGACTTTGGCACCATCATCGGGCGGCTCGATCTGCTGGCCGAAATGGTCAACGAAAAATACCGCCGCGCCCTGATTTCTTATGTGCAAAACACCATAGGCGGCACGTTCTTCCAGCTATTACCGGTGGACGCGCTGCCCGCCCAGTTCCTGCCAGTCAACTGACGCTTGCCCGGCTCCCGCAACCCGCCTGCCTACAATGAGCCTGAGCCGCTTTTGTCCCACCAGAGACAATTGCCCCATGTTTGCACCCCTTCAAAACGACACCTTCCTGCGCGCCTGCCTGCGCCAAGCCACCGACCACACCCCCGTCTGGCTGATGCGCCAGGCCGGGCGCTACCTGCCTGAATACAAAGCCACCCGCGCCCAGGCCGGCAGCTTCATGGGTCTGGCCACCAACACCGACTACGCCACCGAAGTCACCCTTCAGCCGCTGGAGCGCTACCCGCTGGACGCGGCCATTTTGTTCAGCGACATCCTGACCGTGCCCGACGCGATGGGCCTGGGCCTGTCGTTTCAGCTCGGCGAAGGGCCGAAATTCGCCACGCCCGTGCGCGACGAAGCCGCCGTGGCCAAGCTGGCCGTGCCGGACATGGACAAGCTGCGCTACGTGTTCGACGCCGTCACGTCGATTAGAAAAGCGCTCAATGGCCGCGTGCCGCTGATCGGCTTTTCCGGCAGCCCGTGGACGCTGGCCTGCTACATGGTTGAAGGCGGCGGCTCCGACGACTACCGGCTGGTCAAAACCATGCTCTACCAGCGCCCCGACCTGATGCACAAGATGCTGGCCGTCAACGCGGACGCGGTGGCGCTCTACCTGAACACGCAAATCGAAGCCGGCGCGCAGGCGGTGATGATTTTTGACAGCTGGGGCGGCGTGCTGGCCGATGCAGCTTTCCACACCTTCAGCTTGGCCTACACCGCTAGAGTGCTGGCCCAGCTCAAGCGCGAGCACAACGGCGTGAAAATCCCGCGCCTCGTCTTCACCAAAGGCGGCGGCCAGTGGTTAGAGTCCATGAAGCAGCTCGACTGCGAAGTGCTCGGCCTCGACTGGACGGTGAATCTGGCCAAAGCCCGCGCACTGGTCGGCGAAAACGGCCCGAACGCCAAAGCGCTGCAGGGTAACCTCGACCCCAACATCCTGTTTGCCAACCCGGCGCAAATCGAGGCCGAAGTGGCCGCCGTGCTGGAGAGTTTTGGCACGCCGCACATGGACACGACGCAAACCGGCCCGACGCAGATTTTTAACCTCGGCCACGGCATCAGCCAGTTCACGCCGCCCGACAGCGTCGATGCGCTGGTGCGCGCCGTGCATACACACTCGCGCCGCCTGCGCGCCGCTCGCTAAAGGGCGCAAAAAATCTGCCCGCCGGTGTTTTGGCCAGAATTTCGGCATGACTAGCACAAAAATCACCCTGTTTTTTCAGGGTTATGCACAAAATTTGTGCCGCGCTGTGCAAAAGTCGCGCTGGCGGCGTCCGTCCGGCCGCGCTGGCAGCGGAATTCGTAAGTGCTTGATTTATAAGGAAACTTTAAATTGCCTATTTACTGGGCAGTTTAAGGAAACCCTTGATTTACAAGGCTTTCCGGGCTTTGATCACAAGCTATCCACAAAGTTATCCACAGGTAATCTGGATAACTTTCAAGTGCTTAAAAAACAGGCATTTTGTGCCCCATTTCAGGCCGTGCGCCTATCGGAGCCAGCCCCGTGAGCCACTGGCTGGAAGTTGTGGTGGCCGCGCCCGTACACAGCGCCATCGCCGGGCCGCTGACGTATCGCAGCACATCGGCGCTCAGCCCCGGCGCATTGGTGCGGGTGCCTTTCGGTCGCCGCGAGGTGCTGGGCGTGGTGTGGAGCGTGCTGCCCGACAGCGGCGGCATGCTTGAGTCCAACATCCGCGAGGTGGCCGGAGTGATGGGCGGCTTGACGCCGCTGAGCGCCACCTGGCGCCAGTTGGTGACATTTACCGCCAGTTATTACCAGCGCTCGCTCGGCGAAGTGGCGCTGGCCGCGCTG
>CAIYKK010000443.1 GCA_903926695.1 uncultured Burkholderiales bacterium | reverse complement strand
TCTGCCCGCGAAAAAGGCGAATCCATCCTGGTCGGCGCCGAGCGTGTTCAATACATGGACGTGTCGCCCGCGCAGATCGTTTCAGTCGCTGCGTCGCTGGTGCCGTTCCTGGAACACGATGATGCGAATCGTGCGCTGATGGGTGCGAATATGTCGCGTCAGGCCGTTCCCGTGCTGCGCCCGGAAAAGCCGTTGGTCGGCACCGGCATCGAGCGCGTGGCGGCGGTGGACTCGGGTACGGTCGTGACCGCCACCCGTGGCGGCGTGGTCGATTACGTCGATGCCACCCGCATCGTGGTGCGAGTCAACGACGAAGAAGCTATCGCTGGCGAAACCGGCGTGGACATCTACAACCTGATCAAGTACCAGCGTTCCAACCAGAACACCAACATCCACCAGCGCCCCATCGTCAAGATGGGCGACCAGCTGGCCAAGGGTGATGTGGTGGCTGACGGCGCTTCGACCGACCTGGGCGAAATCGCCATCGGCCAGAACATGCTGATCGGCTTCATGCCGTGGAACGGCTACAACTTCGAGGATTCGATCCTGATCTCCGAGCGCGTGGTGGCTGAAGACCGCTACACCTCGATTCACATCGAAGAACTGGTCGTGATGGCCCGTGACACCAAGCTCGGCAGCGAAGAAATCACCCGCGACATCCCGAACCTGTCTGAGCAGCAGCTCAACCGTCTGGACGAATCCGGCATCATCTATGTCGGCGCCGAAGTCCAGCCGGGCGACACGCTGGTGGGCAAGGTCACGCCCAAGGGCGAAACCACGCTGACGCCGGAAGAAAAACTGCTGCGCGCCATCTTCGGCGAAAAAGCCAGCGACGTGAAAGACACCTCGCTGCGCGTCAGCCAAGGCTCGTCGGGCATTGTGATCGACGTGCAGGTCTTCACCCGTGAAGGTATCACCCGCGACAAGCGCGCCCAGCAGATCATCGACGACGAGCTCAAACGCTACCGCCTGGACCTGAACGACCAGCTGCGCATCGTCGAAGCCGACTCGTTCGCCCGTATCGAAAAGCTGCTGACCGGCAAGGTCGCCAATGGCGGGCCGAAAAAGCTCGCCCGTGGCACGGTGCTGGACAAGGCGTACCTGACCGACGTGGAAAAATACCACTGGTTCGACATCCGCCCGGCGGACGACGAAGTGGCTGCGCAACTGGAAAGCATCAAAAACTCGATGGAGCAAACGCGCCACAGTTTCGATCTGTCTTTTGAAGAAAAGCGCAAAAAGCTGACGCAGGGCGACGAGTTGCCTTCGGGCGTGCTGAAGATGGTCAAGGTCTATCTGGCCGTCAAGCGCCGCCTGCAACCAGGCGACAAGATGGCCGGTCGTCACGGCAACAAGGGCGTCGTGTCCAAGATCGTTCCGGTCGAAGACATGCCGCACATGGCCGACGGTACGCCGTGCGACATCGTGCTGAACCCGCTGGGCGTGCCTTCGCGGATGAACGTCGGGCAGGTGCTGGAAGTGCATTTGGGCTGGGCCGCCAAGGGTCTGGGCCAGCGCATTGGCGACATGCTGCAGGCGGAATCCAAAGTGGCCGAGCTGCGCGCCTTCATGGACGAGCTGTACAACAAGTCGGGCCGCCCGGAAGACCTGGCTTCGCTGTCGGACGAGCAAATCGTTGAGATGGCCGGAAATCTGACGGCGGGGGTGCCGTTTGCGACGCCGGTGTTTGATGGCGCTTCGGAAGCCGACATCATGACCATGCTGCAGCTGGCTTACCCCGAGGCAGTCGCCAAGGCCAAGGGCCTGACGCCGATGCGCACCCAGGCGCAGCTGTACGACGGCCGCACCGGCGACGCTTTCGAGCGCACCACGACCGTGGGCTATATGCACTTCTTGAAACTGCACCATTTGGTGGACGACAAGATGCACGCCCGTTCCACCGGCCCGTACTCACTGGTCACGCAGCAGCCTCTGGGCGGTAAAGCCCAGTTCGGTGGCCAGCGTTTCGGTGAAATGGAAGTGTGGGCGCTGGAAGCCTACGGCGCGTCTTACGTGCTGCAGGAAATGCTCACCGTCAAGTCCGATGACGTGGTGGGCCGTACCAAGGTGTACGAAAGCATCGTCAAGGGCGAGCACGCGATTACCGCCGGCATGCCCGAGTCGTTCAACGTGCTGGTGAAGGAAATTCGCTCGCTCGGTATCGACATGGAAC
>CAIYKK010000442.1 GCA_903926695.1 uncultured Burkholderiales bacterium | reverse complement strand
CGCATCCGCAACACGCTGCGCTTTTTGCTGGCCAACGTCAGCGACTTTGACCCGGCGCTAGATGCCGTGCCGCTGGCCGACATGCTGGAAATCGACCGCTACGCCATCAGCCGCGCCGCCGAGCTGCAAGCCGACATCCTGGCCCATTACGAAAAGTATGAATTCCACCCGGTCGTCTCGAAACTGCAAATCTATTGCAGCGAAGACCTAGGCGCGTTCTACCTCGACGTGTTGAAAGACCGGCTCTACACGACCGGCCCCAAGTCGCTGGCCCGGCGCAGCGCCCAGACCGCGCTGCACCAGATCACCCACGCGATGCTGCGCTGGATGGCACCGTTTTTGAGCTTCACCGCCGAGGAGGCTTGGAAGGTTTTTGGCGCATCCGAGTCCATCTTCATGGAAACCTACGCCGATCTGGGCGCGCCCGACGCGGCGCTGCTGGGCAAGTGGGCGCGCATCCGCGAGATCCGCGACGCCGTCAACAAGGACATCGAAGCACTGCGCGCCGAAGGCCAAGTCGGCTCGTCGCTGCAAGCCAATGTCGCGCTCCAAGTCAACGCCGCCGATCACGCGCTGCTGGCCAGTTTGGGCGACGATTTGAAATTCGTCTTCATCACCTCGGTGCTGGAACTGGGCGAAGGCGAGGCGCTGCAAGCCAGCGTCAAACCCAGCGCTGCCGCCAAGTGCGAACGCTGCTGGCATTACCGCGACGACATGGGCACCGACCCCGCCCATCCGACGATTTGCGGGCGCTGCACCAGCAACCTGTTCGGCGCGGGCGAAGAGCGGAAGTTTGCATAATGGCGCAAACGTCCCAACCGGTTTCCGTGCGGCCGCTGTCGGCCAGCATGCAGATAGTGTCCTGGCTGGGCCTGGCGGTGGTTTTGCTGATCGCTGACCAGTTCACCAAGGTGCAAATCATTCAAACCTACCAGCCGGGCGAAGGCACTTATATCAGCAGCTTTTTTAACATCGTGCGGGTTCACAACCTGGGCGCGGCGTTTTCGTTTCTGGCGTCGGAGTCGGGCTGGCAGCGCTGGTTTTTCACCGGCATTGGCGTGGCGGCGGCGCTGTTCATCACCTGGCTGCTGCGTGCCCATGCCGGGAAAAAGCTGTTTTCCTTTGCCTTGGCCTGCATTTTGAGCGGTGCCGTGGGCAATGTGATCGACCGCGTTCTGTACGGCTACGTGGTGGATTTTCTCGATTTCCACTGGGGCAGCTGGCATTTTCCGGCCTTCAACATTGCGGACAGCGCCATCACCCTAGGTGCGGCCTGCCTGATTCTCGATGAGTTTTTGCGGGTGCGGCGGGCCAACCGCTGAGCCGTCAGCCCACCTCAAGACCGCCCGGCTTCAGTGATTGCCGTTCGCTGCCGGGTAGCGGCTGGGGTAAAGCTCATTGAGCATTTTTCCCGAATCGTCGAACCCAACGATGTTGCCGGTGCGCTGGGCTTCGCGCAGCTCGGCCTTGACCTCCTCGCGTGTCAGTCCGGGTTCGGACGGCGGGGGCGGATAGCGGTCGGGGTAAAGCTCATTGAGCATTTTTCCCGAATCGTCGAACCCAACGATGTTGCCGGTGCGCTGGGCTTCGCGCAACTCGGCCTTGACCTGCTCGCGTGTCAGGCCGGGTTCGGACGGCGGGGGCGGGTAGCGACTGGGGTAAATCTCATTGAGCATTTGGCCCGATGCGCCCAGCACCACAATGTTGCCGGTGCGCTGCGCCTCCCTCAACTCTTGCTGAACCTGGGCGCGGGTTTTGGGTGCAGACGGGTCGGATGTTTGCGCCACGGCATGGCCTGCCGCCAGCGCCAGACCCATCGCTGAAATCACAGGGAAAATCCACCTGATGTGCATGATGCGTTTCCTCTCAAAGCCAGATAACACTCCTGGACAGCGAAATTTGATATTTCAGTCTGTACAGCCTCTCTGAGTCGTTTTTTTGACGGCTCGCCCGTCTGACTGGCTTTTTGGCCGCGAAGTTGCACCAGTGTGTTTCAGGTTCGATTGCAATGTTTTCAAGGCGTGACTTGTGTGTTCAAACCAAAGTCGTCTGCTCGATTGCCTGCGCGCTCCGGCGCTATGAGCGCTTATTTCTTGGCCGACGGCGCTATCTTTTCTTGACATCCTCCCCCGCCTGAAGGCGGGGGATTCCTACGGCGCTAGACATGAGTTGCCTCTTGCCTGGTCGCTT
>CAIYKK010000441.1 GCA_903926695.1 uncultured Burkholderiales bacterium | reverse complement strand
TTGCCAGACTCGATGGAAGGCCCAACGCCCATTTCCGCCCTGATTCTCGCGGCGACCATGGTGACGGCTGCTATTTTCATGGTGTCGCGCATGTCGCCGCTGTTTGATTTGAGCGATACCGCGCTGAGCTTCATCATGGTGATCGGCTCCATCACGGCGCTGTTCATGGGTTTCCTCGGCATTATCCAGAACGACATCAAGCGGGTGATTGCTTATTCCACGCTGTCGCAGCTGGGTTACATGACGGTGGCGCTGGGCGCCTCGGCTTATTCTGTGGCGGTGTTTCACCTGATGACCCATGCCTTCTTCAAGGCGCTGCTGTTCCTGGGTGCTGGCTCTGTCATCATGGGCATGCACCACAACCAGGACATCCGCTGGATGGGTGGCGTGCGCAAGTACATGAAAATCACCTGGCTGACTTTCCTGCTGGGCAATCTGGCGCTGATCGGTACGCCATTCCTGTCGGGTTTTTACTCGAAGGACAGCATCATCGAAGCGGTCGCTGAAAGCCACCTGTGGGGCAGCGGCTTCGCCCACTTCGCGGTGCTGGCCGGTGTTTTTGTCACTGCGTTCTATTCGTTCCGCGTGTATTTCCTGGTCTTTCACGGCCAGGAGCGCTATGACCAGAATCCCGATGCCCATCACGATGCGCATGATGACCACGGCCACCACGCCGAGCACCATGACCCGCATGAATCACCCTGGGTGGTGACGCTGCCGCTGGTGCTGCTGGCGATTCCTTCGGTGATTATTGGTTACCTGATGATTGAGCCGATGCTGTTTGGCGACTTCTTCAAGGATGCGATTTTCTTCAACCTTGAGCGTCATCCTGTGATGGAAGAGCTGGCACATGCATTCCACGGCCCTGCGGCGATGGCCATGCACAGCGTGACAACCGCTCCCTTCTGGCTGGCGCTGTCCGGTGTTGCCCTGTCTTACTACATGTATATGGTCAACCCGGCCCTGCCTGCGGCCATCAAGCGTGCGGCAGGTCCGATCTACACGCTGCTGGAAAACAAGTACTACCTGGACTGGTTCAACGAAAACGTGCTGGCCCGTGGCGCACGCGGTCTGGGAACCGTCCTGTGGAAAGTCGGTGACCGGATGCTGATTGACGGCCTGTTCGTCAATGGTTCCTGGAAGCTGGTCGGCTGGATTTCCGGCATGGTCAGGCGCCTGCAGTCGGGCTATATCTATCACTATGCCTTCGGCATGATTATTGGTGTGTTTGTGTTGATGACGTATTTCGTCTGGCTCAATCGATAAAACAATCTAGAACAACAAGGAAGCTAAAAAATGGGATTGTTGAGCCTAGCCATCTGGACGCCGATTATTTTCGGTGTCGTTTTACTGGCCTTTGGTCGGGACGATCAGGCGCGCATGGTGCGCTGGATTGCGCTGATCGGGGCGCTTGTGAGTTTTTTGGTGACCCTGCCTCTGTACGAGGGTTTCCAGCTGGGAACCTCGGCCATGCAGTTTGTCGAGAAGCAGGGCTGGATCCAGCGCTTTAATGTCAACTACCACCTGGGTGTGGATGGCATTTCGCTGTGGTTTGTGCTGCTGACGGCTTTCATCAACGTGATCGTCGTGATTGCCAGCTGGGAGTCGATTACCACCCGTGTCAATCAGTACATGGCGTCGTTCATGATCCTGAGCGGCTTGATGATTGGCGTGTTTTGCGCACTGGACGGCATGCTGTTCTACGTGTTCTTCGAGGCCACGCTGATTCCGATGTACCTGATCATCGGTATCTGGGGCGGGCCGAACAAGATTTACGCGGCCTTCAAGTTCTTCCTGTACACGCTGCTCGGCTCGCTGCTGATGCTGGTCGCGCTGATCTTCCTGTACAACAAGTCGGGCGGCAGTTTTGAAATTCTCGCCTGGCACCAGCTGCCGCTGACCGGGACCGCGCAGACGCTGCTGTTCTTCTCCTTCTTTGCCGCTTTTGCCGTCAAGGTGCCGATGTGGCCAGTGCATACCTGGCTACCTGACGTTCACGTTGAAGCGCCCACTGGCGGCTCCGCCGTGCTGGCCGCCATCATGCTGAAGCTGGGTGCTTACGGCTTCCTGCGTTTCTCGCTGCCGATTGCGCCCGATGCCTCCCACGAATGGGCCTGGCTGATGGTGGCGCTGTCGTTGATCGCGGTGATTTACGTCGGTCTGGTGGCGATGGTGCAGCAGGACATGAAAAAGCTGGTCGCTTATTCATCGGTGGCGCACATGGGTTTTGTGACGCTGGGCTTTTTCCTGTTCAACGATCTTGGCGTCGCGGGCGGCATCGTGCAGATGATTGCCCACGGCTTTGTTTCGGCGGCGATGTTCCTGAGCATCGGCGTGCTGTATGACCGGGTGCATTCCCGTGAAATCGCCAGCTATGGCGGCGTGGTTAACACCATGCCCAAGTTTGCCGCTTTTGCGCTGCTGTTCTCGATGGCCAATTGCGGCCTGCCAGCTACAGCCGGTTTTGTCGGCGAGTGGATGGTGATTCTGGGCGCGGTCAAAGCCAACTTCTGGATTGGCGGCGCAGCCGCTTCGGCCCTGATTTTTGGCGCAGCTTACACGCTGTGGATGTACAAGCGCGTCTACCTCGGGCCTGTCACCAATGACAAGGTCAAGGCGTTGACCGACATCAACAGCCGCGAGTTCCTGATGCTGGCCCTGCTGGCGGTTGCCGTGCTCTACATGGGTCTTTATCCGAAGCCATTCACCGATGTCATGAATACGTCGGTGGCTGACCTGCTCAAGCATGTGGCGCTCTCGAAACTGAACTAAGCAAACTCAAAGAATTCAGATGATTGACAAACTCAGTTGGATCGCGGTTTATCCCGAACTCGTTCTTTTGATCATGGCCTGCGTGATTGCGCTGGTGGACCTGGGCGTTAAAACGCCTGGTCGCATGCTCACCTATGTGCTGACCATGATGACCCTGGCCGTGGTGGCGGCGATGGAAGCGTCTTACGCCCTGGGCGGCGAGACTTTCTATGGCTTTGGCAACATGGTGGTGGTGGACCCTATGGGCAGCTGGCTCAAGTGTTTCTCCAGCATCACCCTGATGGTCACTGTGGTTTATGGTCGGCCTTACGCGGCTGGCCGGGACATGCTGCGTGGTGGCGAATTCTTCACGCTCAGCCTGTTTGCCTTGCTGGGCATGTTTGTGATGATTTCCGGCCACAACTTCCTGGTGCTCTACATGGGCCTGGAGTTGATGACACTGTGCAGTTACGCCCTGGTCGCCTTGCGCCGTGACGACGCCAGAGCAACCGAAGCCGCCATGAAGTACTTCGTGCTGGGTGCGCTGGCTTCGGGTTTCCTGCTTTACGGCCTGTCCATGCTCTACGGCGCGACCGGCTCTCTGGATATCAATGAAGTCTTTAAAGCGATTGCCGACCGTCAGGTCAAGCACCAGGTTTTGGTGTTCGGTCTGGTGTTCATCGTGGCAGGTCTTGCTTTCAAGCTCGGTGCTGTGCCTTTTCACATGTGGCTGCCTGACGTTTATCATGGCGCGCCTACTGCCGTCACGTTGATTATTGGCGGTGCGCCACAATTGGCCGCCTTTGCCATGTGCATCCGTCTGCTGGTGGAGGGCTTGCTGCCGCTGGCGCTCGACTGGCAGCAGATGCTGGTCTTGCTGGCGATTGGCTCGCTGCTGATTGGCAATCTGGCAGCAGTGGCGCAGACCAATCTCAAGCGCATGCTGGCTTTTTCGACAATTTCGCAAATGGGTTTCCTGCTGCTCGGCCTGCTCGCTGGCGTGGTTAGCGGCAACCCCATCAACCCTCTCACCACTGAGTCGGCTTATGGCGCGGCGATGTTCTACGCCTTGACCTACGTGCTGACCACGCTGGGCGCTTTCGGCATCATCTTGCTGCTGGCCCGTGCCGGTCACGAATCTGAAGAGATTGTCGATCTGGCTGGCCTGAACCAGCGCAGCCCGCTGTACGCCGGTGTCATGGCGATGGCGATGTTCTCGCTGGCTGGCCTGCCGCCTATGGTCGGGTTTTACGCCAAGCTCGGCGTGCTGCAGGCCTTGATTTCGTCCGGCCAGACCAGCTACTTGGTGCTGGCTGTTTTCGCCGTCATGATGTCGCTGATCGGTGCTTTCTACTACCTGCGCATTGTCAAGGTGATGTATTTTGATGCGCCGCTGAGCCACAATGCCCAGCCCGTTTCGGCTCCCGCCGATGCGCGCATCGTGCTGGCGATCAATGGCGCCCTGATTCTGGCACTGGGTATTTTCCCAAGCGGCTTGATGACGCTGTGCGCGCAGTCGATCAAAAGCATTGTCACTTCGCTGGGAAGCTAAGCCGCCTCATGAGTCAAACTGCGTCAGTCTGGCTGGTTGTGTTACTGGCATTGCTGGTGGCCAACCTGCCATTCATTAGCAACCGCCTTTTTAGTGTGCTGGCGCTCAAGATGCCGAAAAATCTGGCGGTCCGGCTGGCTGAAATGGCAGTCTGGTATTTCGTGGCGGGTGGCTTGGGCCTCTACCTTGAACAGCAAACCGGCCAGATTGCACCTCAAGGTTGGGAGTTCTATGCCATCACTGGAACGCTTTTCATCACTTTTGCTTTTCCAGGGTTTATTTACCGTTATCTCTTCAAGCATCATTCATGATGCTCACTCCTGACCCTGACGGAAAAAGCCTCACCAGCGACGCCCATCTGGCGGAAATACTGGTAGCTTCCGACGAGGTGTTTAAGGGCCATTTTCTTCACGTCCGCAGCGATACGGTTAAGCTCCCCGATGGCAGCCAAGCCACGCGTGAACACGTTATTCACCCCGGCGCCGTGATGATCATCGCGCAGTTTGAAGATGGCCGTGTGGTGCTGGAGCGCCAATACCGCCATCCCATGCATGCTGTCATGATTGAGTTTCCGGCTGGCAAGCTCGATCTTGGTGAAGATTCGCTGGCTTGCGCGCAGCGCGAACTGCGGGAAGAAACCGGCTACACAGCGCGCCAGTGGGCCAAGGCCGGTGTGCTGCATCCGGTGATTTCCTATTCCACCGAATTTATCGACATCTGGTTTGCCAGCGATCTCACTGAGGGGGAGCGTAAGCTCGATGCAGGCGAATTCCTCGATGTGTTCGCTGCAGCACCCGACCAATTGCTCGCCTGGTGCGGCAATGGCCAAGTCACCGATGCGAAGACCCTGACCGGTATGCTGTGGCTGCAAAATGTTCTGTCTGGATTGTGGGTACTGGATTGGCAGTCTGCGGCGCCGTAGCCGCCTGGCGATCATGGTCTTATGAAAGTTTTGAATTTGCAGTGTTCGCGCCAGCATTCATTTGAAGGTTGGTTTGCTTCCGAGGGTGATTTTCAAGACCAACTGGGCCGCAGCCTGATTGAATGCCCACTGTGCGCCGACAAGCGCATTCAAAAACTGCCAAGCGCCCCCCGGCTTAATTTGGGTGCTTATCCGGCTGGACAGGCCACTTCCGGCAGTGCTACCAAAATCTCGCCATCTTCTTCCATAACCGCTGCGCTGCCACAAGATGGGGCCGCTTCCAGTTCTTCGCGGGCAGCGCCTGAAAGCCTTCCTCCGGCGCTGCAAGCCGATTTTCTCAAGGCTTTGCGCCACGCGCTAAAACACACTGAAGACGTGGGCCAGGGCTTTGCCGATGAAGCGCGGCGTATGCATTACGGCGAAACCGAAGCGCGCAATATTCGCGGCCAAGCCAGCGTGCGCGAAACCGTGGAATTGCTCGAAGAGGGGATTGAAGTGCTGCCCTTGCCCATGCTTCCTGCGCTCAAAGACACTTTGCATTAAAAGCAACCCATTGCCTGGAATTCGGCTGGCATTCCGGGCATCAGGCCGTATCAGACTCCATTGCACACCGGCCTGATGCTGCCTCACGCCGCACAGGCCGGATACTCTTCAGGGATACAGTCCGCGCAACTCGCGTGTATGCAAAATCCGCTTGCAGGCGACGATGAAGGTCGCCGTTCGCAGGCTCACCTTTTGCTCCTGCGCCACTTGCCAGACTGCGGCAAAAGCCGTTCTCATGATCTTGACCAGCCGGGCATTGATTTCATCCTCGTCCCAGAAAAAGCTGGAGAAATCCTGCACCCATTCAAAATAGCTCACCGTCACGCCGCCCGCATTGGCAATCACGTCCGGCACCACCAGCACATTGCGCGAGGCCAGAATGTCGTCGGCCGCTGGCGTCGTCGGGCCATTGGCGCCTTCGATAATCATGCGCGCCTTGATGCGCCCGGCATTGGCGGCGGTGATTTGCTGCTCCAGCGCGGCCGGAATCAGGATGTCGCAGTCCACGTCCCAGAACTGGTCGTTGGCAATCACTTCAGCGGCTTCAAAACCGGCCACGCTGCCGGTGCGGGCCACATGCGCGAGCAGGGCGGGTACGTCCAGACCGGCTTCGCGGTAAATCGTGCCGCCGTGATCCTGCACTGCAATCACGCGCGCCCCGGCTTCGGCAAAGAGCTTGCCAGCGATGCCGCCGACATTGCCAAAGCCCTGGACTGCCAGCCGCGCCGTGCTGATGTCCAGCCCGATATGCCGGGCCGCCTCGACGCCGACGGTGAAAACGCCCCGGCCCGTGGCTTCGCGCCGACCCAGCGAGCCGCCCAGATCGACCGGCTTGCCGGTCACCACCCCGGTGGCGGTGGAGCCAGTGTTCATCGAGTAGGTGTCCATCATCCAGGCCATGATCTGCTCGTTGGTGTTCACGTCGGGCGCGGGAATGTCCTTGTTCGGGCCGATGATGATGCCGATTTCGCTGGTGTAGCGCCGGGTCATGCGCTCCAGTTCACCGTGCGAGAGCTTTTTCGGATCGACACGGATGCCGCCCTTGGCACCGCCGTAAGGCACGTTGACCGCCGCGTTCTTCACCGACATCCAGGCGGACAGCGCCATCACTTCCGACAGCGTCACGTCCTGGTGAAAGCGCACGCCGCCCTTGCCGGGGCCGCGCGAGACGTTGTGCTGCACGCGGTAGCCCTCAAAGTGCGCGACAGTGCCGTCGTCCATGTGAATCGGCACATCGACAATCAAAATGCGCTTGGGGCGCTTGAGGGTTTCAGCCCAGCGCGCCAGATTACCCAGGTAGGGCACAACGCGGTCCACCTGCTGCAGGTAGTTGCCCCACGGCCCCAGGTTGTCAGCCTGCAGATAAGACGGCAGGACAGAGGCGGGGGCTATCGGGCTTTCGCCGAGATCGGGTGCTTGTGACATGGATGAATTCCTTGAAAATTAACGAGGTAGCGCAGCTTAAAGCCGGTTTGCGCCAGTGTCCAAGGCCGTGTTTTAACTATGCAATTAATGCATAGTTGAAATTTTTTGCTCAGGCATTGAACTGCAGCGCCGCCAGCCGTGCATAGATGCCGCCCCGGCTGACCAGTTCGGCATGCGTGCCTTGCTCCACCAGATGGCCGTGGTCCAGCACCAGGATACGGTCGGCCTGCTGCACCGTCGCCAGCCGGTGGGCAATGACCAGCGTGGTCCGGCCCTTCATCGCCGACTCCAGCGCGGCCTGCACCATGCGCTCGCTTTGCGCGTCCAGCGCGCTGGTGGCCTCGTCCAGCAGCAGCAGCGGGGGGTTTTTCAGCATGGCGCGGGCGATGGCAATGCGCTGGCGCTGGCCACCGCTCAGGCGCACGCCGCGCTCGCCGAGAAAGGTTTGGTAGCCCTCGGGCAGGGTGGAAATGAATTCATCGGCAAACGCCGCCTGCGCCGCT
>CAIYKK010000440.1 GCA_903926695.1 uncultured Burkholderiales bacterium | reverse complement strand
TCTGCCCGTGAGCACGTATCAGGCCTACGTGCCGAAGCCACAAAACTCCGCCTCCAAAAGCAAGGCCTGATGCGTGACCTCCTGACCGGGAAAGTCCGGGTTCACTGACCGAAACGGGCCTCGTTTCACGGCTTGGCCCGGCTCCGTCAGCGATTGGCGCGGACGGTCGCGGCAACCTCTTCCAGCGATGCTTGCAGCGCACCGCCTGCAACGTCAGTGATGTCGTTCGTTTTTTCAAACGCGCTACCTGGATTGGTCACCATCTCCACCGCTGCGTATGCGATTGTTCCCGTGGGTGTGCCAACCACTGTGACCGTAGACCGTGATTCCGGGAACCGGTCATACCGTGAGCCATAAGCCAGCGCGGACAGCATGTTGTCTTGAGTGCGGGCGATGGTGACGCTGTAAGCCGTTACTGCCTTGATTTTGCTTCCCTTCGCCGCTGCACGCGCTATCACCGTATCAATGACTTGCTGAGGCCGTGCCCCTGCGATGAACACCTCGGGTCGGCCGCTGGGCGTGTTGAGTGGTGGAGCAGCCGCACATCCAGTGAGAACGCCAGCAATGAGCGCGAGTGATGCAACGAGTTTGAGCATGAAACCTCCAATATAAAAGGAGGTATAGGTCCACGTTAGCCAAAATGACTGCTGCCTACAGCGTGTATCCAACGCTAAACGAAAGTTCCGCTCCCTATACTTAGCTTTAAGACGGTTACGAAACCGCAAAGCACTAGGGAAGCAAAGCAGCCATGTCAGAACGCACACAAGTAGAGAAGCCATTTCTCGACCAACTCGAAGCCTTGGGCTGGGTCGTCATCGACCACGGCGAAATGGTGCCCACCAGCCCAACCAGCAGCCACCGCTCCGACTTCAAAGAAGTTGCCCTGCGCAGCGTCTTCAAGCAGGCGGTCGCCGCCATCAATGTGGATGCCGCCGGCGCAACCTGGCTAACTGACGCCCAGCTGGACTGGGCCTTCGACTTCGTGACCGACCAAAAGGGTCTACTGGTGGAGGCGAACGAAGCCGTTCACAAGCTCCTGCTGGCGGGCATTCCCGATGTTGACGACACCTGGTCTGCCGACGCGCCAAATCGCACTGTTCACCTCATTGCGTTCGACAAGCCAGAAACAAATCACTTCCTGGCCATCAACCAATTTCGCGTGGACACACCTGGCCAGGTCAAGGTGCACATTCGCCCAGACGTCGTGCTGTTCGTTAACGGGCTGCCACTGGTCGTCATCGAAGCCAAAGAAGCCAACACCTTCACGTCAATCCCCCTGGATGAAGCCCTTGAGCAGCTGTTCCGCTACTCAGAGCGTCGTGACGAATCCACCAAAGCTGGCGTCAAAGAGGGCGTCGAGCGCTTGTTTCACTTCAATCTGTTCTCAGTTGCCACCACGGGTCATGAAGCGCTCTACGGCTCGGTCACGACTGACCAGGAAGAATTCCAGCCGTGGCGCTCTATCGAGCCGCCCGAGTTCAAAACGTTCAAGACACCCCTGGGCGGGGCAGAACGTGCCCAGGAAACGCTCATTCAGGGCATGCTGGCCAAGCCCACGCTGATTGACCTGCTCAAGAATTTCGTTGTGTACCAGACCAAGGGCGAGCGCCGGGTCAAGGTCGTCTGCCGTTACCAGCAATACCGGGCCGTCTCGCGTGCTATCCACCGCATCCGCATCGGCAAGGGCATCGGCCGTGGCGGGGTCATTTGGCACACGCAAGGCTCCGGCAAGTCGCTGACGATGGTGTTCTTCGTGCGCAAGCTCCGCTCGTCACCCGACTTGGCCGACTTCAAGGTGCTGCTGGTCAATGACCGCACCGACCTGGAAGAGCAGCTGGAAGGAACGGCTGGCAGCGTTGGCGAGCCGGTGACCACCATCGAAAACGCCAAAGACCTGAAGGAAAAGCTGGCCCAGAGCGACTCCAGCCTGTACCTGGTGATGGTCCACAAGTTCCGGGAAAAGAGCGAAGAGCTGTCGGAAGCGGTCAAGTCAGCGCTGGGCATCCCGGTCGCGGCGCCACGGCTCAAACCGTTCCCCATGGTCAATGCCTCGGACCGCATCATTGTGTTCATCGACGAGGCGCACCGCACGCAGTATTCAGACCTCGGCAACAACCTGGCGGTAGCCTTCCCTAACTCCGTCAAGATTGCTTTCACTGGCACGCCACTGATTACAAGCCGGCACGACCAAACCACTATCGCGCGGTTTGGTGACTATATCGACACGTACAAGTTGCAGGATGCACAGAATGACGGCGCCGTGCTGCCCATTGTGTATATCGGCCGCCGGGCTGAGTCCGCCATCAACAATAAGGCTGGTTTCGATGAGAAGTTCGACGCTATCTTTTTGAACAAGACGCCTGAGGAAATCCTGGCAATCAAAGAGAAATATGGCACCCGGGATGACATCCTTGAGTCCGAAGAACACATCAAAGACGTAGCCAAAGACCTGGTCAAGCACTACATCGAAAACATCATGCCGGACGGCTTCAAAGCCCAGGTCGTGACCATCTCGAAGCGGGCGGCACTACGTTACAAGACGGCCATTGACGCGGCACTGCTGGATTACGCAGCCCAGGCGGAGAAAGATGGGCTGGCGGCAGAGGTGCTGAAGCTGATGCGGTTCCTGAAATCCGCCGTTGTGGTGTCATCGGACGGCACGAACACCGATGCCGACATTGAATTGGCGCGTAAGGCGGCTAAGGAGATGAACGCCGTCACAAACTTCAAAAAACGGTTTGATTACGAGGCCCCCGAGACTGGTATT
>CAIYKK010000439.1 GCA_903926695.1 uncultured Burkholderiales bacterium | reverse complement strand
CTGAATCTGGGTTTTGGCTCGGTGATGATGGACGGCTCGCTGCGCACCGACGGCAAAACCCCTTCGGACTTCGCCTACAACGTCGAAGTGACCCAGCAAGTCGTGGCGATGGCGCACAAAATCGGCGCCACCGTTGAAGGCGAACTCGGCTGCCTCGGCTCGCTGGAAACCGGCGAAGCGGGCGAAGAAGACGGCGTGGGTGCAGTGGGTAAGCTCGACCACAGCCAAATGCTCACCGACCCGGAAGAAGCCGCCGTGTTTGTCAAGGCCACCCAACTGGACGCGCTGGCCATCGCCATCGGCACCAGCCACGGCGCTTATAAATTCAGCCGCAAGCCCACCGGCGACATTCTGGCGATCTCGCGTGTCAAGGAAATCCACGCCCGCATTCCCAACACCCATTTGGTGATGCACGGCTCGTCTAGCGTGCCGCAAGACCTGCTGGCCATCATCAACCAGTACGGTGGCAAGATGAAAGAAACCTACGGCGTGCCTGTCTCCGAGATTCAGGAAGCCATCAAGTTCGGCGTGCGCAAGATCAACATCGACACCGACATCCGTCTGGCCATGACCGGCGCGGTGCGCAAGTTCCTGGCCGAAAACCCGGAAAAGTTTGATGCTAGAGAATGGCTCAAGCCCGCCCGCGAAGCTGCCAAGGCAATCTGCAAGCAGCGCTACATCGAATTCGGCTGCGAAGGCCAAGGCTCCAAGATCAAGGGCGATAGCCTGTCGGTCATGGCTGAGAAATACGCCAAGGGCGAACTGGCGCAAGTGGTTCAATAATCTGGCTCCCGCGCCAGCGGCCTGGCCGGATTGGCGATAATTCAAAGCCCGTGAACTTGCAAAGCCAAGTCGCTCGGGCTTTTTGACTTTTTTACCCTGCAGCACTCGCATGACCACCACTCCTCCCGCACTTCACACTTCGGCCCTGACTTCCCTGCCTCTGCTCGCGCGCGGCAAGGTGCGCGACAACTACGCCGTCGGCCAGGACCGGCTGCTGATGGTGGCCAGCGACCGCCTGAGCGCGTTTGACGTGATTCTGGGCGAGCCGATTCCCGGCAAGGGCGCTTTGCTCACACAAATGGCGCTGTTCTGGTTCGACAAGCTCGGCCACATCTGCCCGAATCACCTGACCGGCGAAGCGCCCGAAAGCGCCGTGACCACCGCCGAAATCCCGCAGGTTGTGGGCCGCTCCATGCTGGTCAAGCGCCTCAAACCCATTCCAGTTGAAGCCGTGGTGCGCGGTTATCTGGCTGGCAGCGGCTGGCAGGAATACCAAAACACCCGCTCCGTCTGCGGCGTGGCGCTGCCCGAAGGCCTGCAAAACGCCAGCAAGCTGCCCGAGCCGATTTTCACGCCAGCGGCCAAAGCCGAAGTCGGCGAGCACGATGAAAACATCAGCTACGAGCAGGTCGTTCAGGTGGTCGGCCCCGAGCTGGCCGCGCAGATCAAAAAACTCAGCATCGAGATTTATCAGGCCGCCGCCGCGTATGCGCTGACCAAGGGCATCATCATTGCCGACACCAAATTTGAATTCGGCCTGGACGACAACGGCACGCTCACGCTGATGGACGAAGTGCTGACGCCCGACTCGTCGCGCTATTGGCCCATTGAAGGCTACGAAGCCGCTTTTGCCGCCGGGCAGAACCCGCCCAGCTACGACAAGCAGTTCGTGCGCGACTGGTTAGAGGCCGTGCGTATCAACGGCAAGCCGTGGGACAAAACCGCGCCGTCGCCGCGCCTGCCGCCCGATGTGATCGCCAAGACCGCCGCTAAATACCAGGAAGCGATGACGCGGCTGACGGCTTGAGGCGCGGGCGGCGATGCGCTTCGAGGGAAAAATCACCCAGTGGAATGACGAGCGGGGTTTTGGTTTTGTCACGCCTACGCAGGGCGGGCAGGAAATTTTTGTCCACATCTCGGCGTTTCCACGGGACGGCCAGCGCCCGCAGCTTCAGGAGCCGGTGTCGTTTGAAATTGAGCTGGACGGCCAAGGGAAAAAGCGCGCGGTCAACGTTGTGCGGCCCGCCGGTGCGCCGCCGGGGCCGCGCCGCACAGCGCCGGGCCGTCGGTCAGCGCGCCGGACGGGGTCTTTTGTCAAAAAGATAGCGTTGGTATTGCTGGTGGCGGTCGGTGTGTACGGCTACGGCCAGTATTCAAAGCGCATCAGCACCTATCGGCCCGCCGCAGAACAGCCCGTCGCAGAAACCGGCGAGTTGGTGCGCTCTGTCGCTGCGCCGGAGCCAGTTCAGGTTCTCCAGCCGTCTTCAGCCAGCTTTCGCTGCGATGGCCGCCAGCATTGCTCACAGATGACCTCTTGCGCCGAGGCCACATTTTTTCTCAAGAACTGTCCCGGTGTGAAGATGGAT
>CAIYKK010000438.1 GCA_903926695.1 uncultured Burkholderiales bacterium | reverse complement strand
TTGCGTTTTGAGCCCGTACTTCGATATGGACCCAAAAACAAGCGATAAAAACCGTCAGATCGGCACAGCCACCAGGTCATGCCCCTGAACCCCAACAATGCGGGCGCGGGTGAATTCCCCCACCTTCATCGTTTTGCTGATTTTTTCGGGCGGCAGCAGCTTGACCACGCCGTCAATCTCGGGCGCATCGGCGTAAGAACGGCCCGCGCCACCTTTTCGGCCCAACGCAGGCGCATGGTCCACCAGCACCTGCATGGTCGCGCCCACGCGCTGGTGCAGCTTCTGGTTGGAAACGGCTTCGGCCACCGCCATAAAGCGGGCGCGCCGCTCTTCGCGCAGCTCCAGCGGCAGCATGCCGGGAATCTCATTGGCCGCTGCGCCTTCGACCGGGCTGTAGGCAAAGCAGCCAGCTCGGTCAATTTTGGCTTCGCGCATGAAATCGAGCAGATGCTCGAATTCGGCCTCCGTTTCGCCCGGAAAGCCCGCAATGAAGGTGCTGCGGATGACAAGCTCGGGGCAGATTTCGCGCCAGCGCGTAATGCGCTCCAGATTTTTTTCGCCGCTGGCCGGGCGCTTCATGCGTTTCAAAACATCGGGGTGGCTGTGCTGCAAAGGAACATCCAGATAAGGCAGCACCTTGCCGGTGGCCATCAGCGGCAGGATTTCATCGACGCTCGGGTAAGGATAGACGTAATGCAGCCGCACCCAAGCCCCGTAAGGCTCGGCAATCTCGCCCAGCGCCTGCACCAGTTCGAGCATGCGGGTCTTGACCGGCTTGCCGTCCCAGAAGCCGGTGCGGTATTTCACGTCCACGCCGTAAGCCGATGTGTCCTGGCTGATGACCAGCAACTCTTTCACGCCGCCCGCAAACAGCGCGCGCGCTTCGTTGAGCACGTCGCCGACAGGGCGCGAGACCAGATCGCCGCGCATGGACGGGATGATGCAGAACGTGCAGCGGTGGTTGCAGCCTTCGCTGATTTTCAAATACGCATAGTGCCGGGGCGTCAGCTTGATGCCAGCGATGCCAAAGGCGTTGGGCACCAGATCAACAAACGGGTCGTGCGGCTTGGGCAGGTTCAGGTGAACCGCGTCCATCACCTCCTGCGTGGCGTGCGGACCGGTGACGGCGAGCACGCTGGGGTGCATTTGGCGCACCAGATTGCCGCCGCCCTCGCCCGCTTTGGCACCCAGGCAGCCGGTGACGATGACCTTGCCGTTTTCAGCCAGCGCCTCGCCGATGGTGTCCAGGCTTTCGCGCACGGCATCGTCGATGAAGCCACAGGTGTTGACGATGACGAGGTCAGCGCCTTCAAAGGTTTTGGAGGTCTGGTAGCCCTCGGCGCTGAGCTGCGTCAGGATTAACTCGGAATCGGTCAATGCCTTGGGGCAGCCCAGGCTGACAAAGCCCACGCGCGGCGCGGATTTGGCTGGGGAAACAGGAGAAAGGGGGGATGGGGGCAAAACTTCGCTCATAGACCCCATTGTCTCAGAGCGGGCCAAGCGGAATGCAAAAAAGCCTTTTACAGTCTTGATGCGCCATCAGCGCGGCGCAGAAAAAATCAGCGCTTTTTCAGTCCGAAAGCCGAGAGCATCTGCTCGCGCTGCGCCTGCATCTGTTCCTGCATCTGGGTGAACATGGTTTTGGACTGCTCAACATAAGCGCCCATCATGCCTTGCATAACAGGCGATTTGGCATTGACGAACTGCGCCCACATTTCAGGACTCAGCCCTTTGGACTGCTCTGCCATCTTGACCTGCAGATCCATGAAGCTCTGGACATTTTGCTCCAGATAAGTGCCCATAAAACCCTGCATGGCATCACCATAAAAACGGATGATATTGGACAGAATGGCTTCGGTGAACATCGGCGCGCCGCCGCTTTCTTCTTCCAGAATGATCTGCAGCAAAATGCTGCGCGTCAGGTCTTCATTGGTCTTGGCGTCACGCACGACAAAGGCGGTACTGCTCATGACCAGATGGCGAACTTCGGCCAGCGTGATGTACGCCGACGTTTCGGTATCGTAAAGCCGCCGGTTGGGGTATTTTTTGATGATGCGCGTTGCGCCAGCGGCCACAACAGAAACCTGCTTGCGAGCCTTAGCCAAAGAAAGAGGAACTGCGGACGAACCGGAAGAACAATGTGCATCGTCCACTAGCGGCTGGCTGGATGTGTTTTTTTTCACTGATGACCCCTCTGAATGACGACCTGCCCTGGTGCGACAGAGTTCGCTACACTCCAAGAATGTCTGAATGTACGCAATTTTCTGAGGTTATTTTTTTGCAAATGAACTGCATCGCTTGATGCAGAACTTTTGAAACAAAAACCAATTTCAGAAAAATTGGTAGGCGCGATTGGACTCGAACCAACGACCCCCACCATGTCAAGGTGGTGCTCTAACCAGCTGAGCTACGCGCCTAAGGTCTGTTTGACAGCTCTTATTGTAGCAACGAAAAACACAGCAATTGGCCAATTCCGAAAAATAAGTAAAAAATCTCTTTTTACCGCCTTCTAGCAGAGCGCACGCCGCGCACCTCGGCCACAGTGCCCAGCACCTTATTGAGTCGGCCCGATTGCGTCACCTCGACCGTGAAAGTCATCCGCGCCGTGCCGCCACGGCCATCCTTGACCGACTGGGTCTGCACACCAATCACGTTCATTTTTTCCTTGGCAAACACTTCGGAAATATCGCGCAGCAAACCCTGACGGTCCGCTGCTTCGACCGCCACGTCCACCGGGTACACCGAGCCGTCCGCCACTTTCGGCGAACTCCACTTCACCTCGATCACGCGGTCGGGGCTGCCGCCCGCCATGTTGCGAAAATTGCTGCAGTCGCTGCGGTGAATGCTCACGCCCTTGCCTTTGGTGACAAAACCCAAAATGTCATCAGGCGGCGCAGGCTTGCAGCATTTGGCCAATTGCGTCAGCAGCGAGTCCATGCCGACGACCAGCACGCTGCTTTTGCTGCCTTTGCCGGTGGCGTTGAGTTTGTCGGGCTGGCGCGTTTTTTTCGTCAGCAGGTATTCGTCGGGCGAGAGCACTG
>CAIYKK010000437.1 GCA_903926695.1 uncultured Burkholderiales bacterium | reverse complement strand
GTGGTGCAGCGCTTCGGCGGCAATCCAGGTGTCGTTTGGGCCGATGGGCGTGCCTGCCTGCTCCAGTTCGGCGCGGAGTTGGGCGTAAGCGGCTGAAACACCGCCGTCCAGCGGCAGCAGTTGCGCGTTGGCGGTGATGTGCTCGATCACCTGCCAACGCTTGGGCGTGCGGTCGCCTTTGTAGTAGCCGACCTGCAACTCGCCCAGCACGATGGGCGAGAGAAAAATCTGGCTGAATTGCAGGCGGGCAAAGCGCTCGACCAGCGCCGGGCTGGCGCGGCGTATCAGGGCGCTCCAGATGTTGGTGTCGATCAGGTAGCGGGCGGGCGTGTTCGGCATCGGCGGCTTACCAGGCTTGAATGGCTTTGGCGCTGCCTTCATCGCCCGCGTCCGGCCAGTCGGTGATGACGGGCAGCTTGGCGAGGAATTCGGCCATCGTCTGCGGCAGTTCTTTCAGGATGATTTCATCACCGCGCCGCTCAATGTGGACGCGTCTGGAGTTGAACTGAAACTGCTTGGGCAGGCGCACGGCCTGGCTGTTGCCCGACATGAATACGGCGGCGGTGGTCATCAAAAATCTCCTTGGCTGGCAATATACGAAGTGTATATGGCTGGCGCGGTTTATCAAAGTCAGCGCGGCTTGTCCAGCAGATACAGCAATTGCGCCTTGACTTCGGGCCACTCGCCGCTGCGCAGGCTGTACATCACGGTGTCGCGGATGGTGCCGTCGCGGCGCAGGGCGTGGCCGCGAATCACGCCGTCTTTTTTTGCGCCCAGGCGCTCGATGGCCGCTTGCGAGGCAAAGTTGAAATTGTCCGTGCGCCAGCCCACCACGTTGCAATGCAGGGTTTCAAAGGCGTGGGTGAGCAGCAGCAGTTTGCAAGTGGTGTTGACGTGGGTGCGCTGGTGGCTTTTGGCGTACCAAGTCCAGCCGATTTCCACGCGTTTGAGGGCCGGAACAATGTCGTGGTAACTGGTGCAGCCCAGCACCTGGCCGCTGGCTTCGTCCAGCACGGCAAAGGCGAACAAGCTGCCCGCTTCGCGCAGGCGCAACTTGTCTTCAAGGTAGGCGCGGGTCTGCTCTGGCTCGGGCACGGAGGTGATGCGGATGCGCCACAGCTCCCCGTCGGCGGCGGCGGCACGCAGGCCGTCTTCATGCGCCAGCGTTAGCGGCACCAGCAGCACGCCGCGTGCGCCCAGTTCAACGGGCTGAACAAAAGGATTGGTCATGATCAGCCTCTTTTCAGCGGTTGTTGCGCTGCATGAAGACCAGCTTTTCAAACAGTGTCACGTCCTGCTCGTTTTTCAGCAGCGCCCCGACCAGCGGCGGCACGGCGATTTTTTGATCCTGGCTTTGCAGCGCTTCGAGCGGAATGTCTTCGACCACCAGCAGTTTCAGCCAGTCGAGCAGCTCGCTGGTCGAGGGTTTCTTTTTCAGGCCGGGCAGATTGCGCACTTCGTAAAACGTCTTCATCGCCGCCGCCAGCAGTTCTTGCTTGAGCGTGGGGAAATGCACATCGACGATCAGCCGCATCGTCGCCGCGTCGGGGAACTTGATGTAGTGGAAAAAGCAGCGGCGCAAAAACGCGTCGGGCAGCTCCTTTTCATTGTTCGAGGTGATGAACACCAGTGGGCGGTGTTTGGCCTTGATGAGTTCGCGGGTTTCGTAGCAGTAGAACTCCATGCGGTCGATTTCGCGCAGCAAATCGTTGGGGAACTCGATGTCGGCCTTGTCGATCTCGTCGATCAGCAGCGCCACCGGCTGTTCGGCCGTGAAGGCCTGCCACAACGTGCCCTTGACGATGTAGTTGCGGATGTCGCGCACCTTCTCGGCGC
>CAIYKK010000436.1 GCA_903926695.1 uncultured Burkholderiales bacterium | reverse complement strand
GTGACGCCGGTGCGCGCAAGGTGTATATGGCCAGCGCCGCGCCGCCGGTGCGCTTTCCCAACGTCTATGGCATTGACATGCCCACGCCGGGCGAACTGGTCGCGCACAACCGCACGATTGAACAAATCCGCCTAGAAATCGGCTGCGACGCGCTGATTTACCAGGATGTCGAGGGCATGAAGCGCGCCATCCGCTCGCTCAACCCGGCGCTCAAGGGCTTTGACGCCTCCTGTTTTGACGGCGTGTATGTGACCGGCGACGTGACGGCTGAAACCATTGCGGCGATGAATTCAGCGCGCACCGATACCGCCGAGAAAATTGGCGAAGACGACGTGGATGTGTCGCGCCTGGCGCTGCCCAATCCGCAAGAGGCTTGACGTGACGCCAAAAGCATTGCCCGAGAACCTGCACCCCGACACGCTGGCGGTGCGCGCTGGCATCGAGCGCAGCCAGCACGGTGAGCACTCCGAGGCGCTGTATTTGACCAGCGGCTTTGTCCAGCCGGACGCTGAAACCTCGGCGCGCCGCTTTGCAGGCACCGAGGAAGGCTTTACCTACGCCCGCACGTCCAATCCGACAGTCTGCGCCTTCGAGCAGCGGCTGGCCGCGCTCGAAGGCACCGAAGCAGCGATTGCCGCCTCCAGCGGCATGGGCGCGATTTTGATGATGGGCATGGGCCTGCTGCGGGCGGGCGACCATGTGGTGTGCTCGCAGTCGGTGTTCGGCTCGACGCTGAACCTGTTCGGCAAGGAATTCGCCAAGTTCGGCGTGGAAACCACCTTTGTCTCGCAGACCGACATTGCGCAATGGCAAGCCGCGATGCGCCCGAACACCAAACTGCTGTTCGCCGAAACCCCGACGAATCCGCTGACGGAAGTCTGCGACATCCGGGCGCTGGCTGACGTGGCCCACGCGGGTGGCGCGTTGCTGGCGGTGGACAACTGCTTTTGCTCGCCCGCGCTGCAGCGGCCCACCGAACTGGGCGCTGATCTGGTGATTCACTCCGGCACCAAATACCTCGACGGCCAGGGCCGCGTGATGGCGGGGGCGATCTGCGGCCCGTCCAAGCTGATTGTGGATGTGTTCGGCCCGATTATTCGCACCGCTGGCATGGTGCTGGCGCCGTTCAATGCGTGGGTCGTTTTGAAAGGCATGGAAACGCTGCGCATCCGCATGCAGGCGCAAAGCGCCAGCGCGCTGGCGATTGCGCAGTGGCTGGAGGCGCATCCCGCCGTCAGCCGCGTGTATTACCCCGGCTTGCCCTCGCACCCGCAGCACGAACTGGCCATGCGCCAGCAGTCGGGGCTGGGTGGCGCGGTGGTGTCGTTCGACGTGCGCGGCGGCGACCCGGAAACGGCGCGCGCCAACGCCTTCCACGTCATCAACCGCACGCAGGTGGTGAGCATCGCCACCAACCTGGGCGACACCAAATCCATCATCACCCATCCCGGCACGACTTCGCACGGGCGCTTGAGTGAAGCGCAGCGCCAGGCCGCTGGCATCAGCCAAGGGCTGATCCGCTTTGCGGTGGGCCTGGAACATATCGACGATTTGAAAGCCGACCTCGCACGCGGTCTGGACAGCCTGACATGACAACTTCCCCGATGACACTTAAAACACGCACCCGCTTCGCCCCGT
>CAIYKK010000435.1 GCA_903926695.1 uncultured Burkholderiales bacterium | reverse complement strand
GCTTAAAAACAAAAAACCGCGCCGGGCATTGGCCCGCGCCGCAAAGCCGATCAAATCGTCCAGAGCAAACGGCCCGGCATCGGTGTGCAGCGCCATCAGGCCCGTCGGCAGCGTGACGCGCCGCACTTCTGCTGTGGCCGCTGTTTGGCCGCAGGTGGGTTGGAAGAGAGCGGTCATCAGCGGCTTTACAGGTGAGGCGTGATTTGCGGCATCAGCTCGGCAAAGGTGCGGCCATTGCCAATTTCGCCGATGGCGTGCATTTTCCATTCGCCCTCATGGCGGTAGAGCTTGGCCATGATTTGCGCGTTGTGAGCGCCCAGCGTGGACAAATTAAAACGCGCCACTTCCTGATTGTTGGCCGCGTTGACGATGCGGCAGGTGGCGTTTTCGATTTGCGAAAAGTTCTGGCCGGTAAAGCTGTTCACCGTGAACACCAGGCTTTTGACGTTGGCAGGAACCTGCGTCAGATCGACGACGATTTGCTCGTCATCGCCGTCGCCTGCGCCGGTGCGGTTGTCGCCGGTGTGAACGACCGAGCCGTCCTTGGTCTTGAGCTGGCGAAACCAGGCCGCGTCGGTCGGGTTGCCTTCGGTGTCAAACAAAATGCACGACGCGTCCAGATCAATATCGGGCGCCTTGCGGCCAAAGCCGAAAAAACCCTTCGATTTGACCGCATCCCAGCCCAGGCCCATGATGATTTTGGTCAGTTTGACGCCAGCCTCTTTGTCGAGGGAAATTTTCTGGCCTTTTTGCAGGTTGACTGCCATGATGTTCTCCTTGAGAGGCTCAGCGGTTTGAGCGCGAGCCGGAAGTTTCTTTTTTCATCCATTCGACAAAAGAGTCGCGGTTGCGCGAGCACACGTAAATTTTGCCCATGCCGCTGAAGCGCAGCACGATGCCTTCGCCGCTTTTAAAACTGTTGACCAGATTGCCCAGCATGCAGCCCAGCCCGCCGCCTGTGCTGCCGGTGGTGACAGACACTTCGTAATGCAGCGTGTTGTCCCAGCAAACGACGTGCGAGTTGTCAATGATCATGTCCTTGCCCGGCGTGACTTCGAGCTGGAACATCGAGCCAAAACCCGATACCACCACCTGGCCGGTGCCCGAGGTTTCCATGACAAAAAAGCCGCCCGATTGCGCAAACAGCGCATTGCCGATGTTTTGCGTGCGCACTTTCATCTCGGTGCCCGAGGTGGCGGCCACAAAAGCGCCGTCGTTCAACAAATACTGTCGTTTGCCAACATCGACGATTTCCAGCGCGCCGGGCAATACCGGCGAGAGCAGGCAGTCGCCATCGCCGCGCACGGCTTCAATCTGCTGCTGGAAAAACGACTCGCCATTGGCAAAACTGCGCAAAAGCGCCCGCCCGAGGCCGCCGTTCATGCTGCCTTTGAGGTCCAGCGTGGACTCCATCATCACCATCGCGTCGGATTCGCAATAAATCCGCTCGCCTCTGGTCAGTGAAACGTGGAGAAACGGGTCCACATCGCCGGTTGAGGTGAATACTGTCATGTCGGGGTGTTATTAAGTGGGAAAACGCAATCAAGGGAACCGGCTGCGCGGCTCTGGTGCGGACTGTGGCGGGCGCGCTGCAGGCCGCACGGTGCAGGCGGCCAGCGCAGCGCCGATGCCTGTCAGCAGCCGACGGGACGCAGGTAGCCGGGGTTGGCTAGCGTCCAGCCGCCGCAATATCAGGCGTTGATGCCGAAAGAGCGCGCCAGTGGGCCCAGACCGCCTGCAAAACCCTGGCCGATGGCCTTGAATTTCCATTCGCCGTTGTAGCGGTAGATTTCGCCGAAAACCATCGCCGTTTCCGTTGAGCTGTCTTCCGACAGGTCGTAGCGGGCGATTTCCTTGTCGCCGTTGGCGTCGAGGCAGCGGATGTACGCCTTGCTGACCATGCCGAAGTTTTGCTTGCGGTTTTCAGCGTCGTTAATGGTCACGCCAACAGTGATTTTTTCGACATCGTCGGGCACCAGGGCCAGGTCGATGGTGATTTTTTCATCGTCG
>CAIYKK010000434.1 GCA_903926695.1 uncultured Burkholderiales bacterium | reverse complement strand
GGCCGGGGATTTGGGCGCGAACGCGGTGGCCTGCGGTGGTGGTGATGGTCGCGGCCAGACTGGCGGGCGGTTTGAGGTGCTGGTAAAGCTGCATGACAGTTTTCACGTAATTCTGGGTTTCCGGGTAATTGGGGATTTTGTTGCCCGCCCGCTTGACCGCGCCTTCGCCCGCGTTGTAGGCGGCGATGGCCAGTTCCAGCTCGCCGGGAAACAGCTTGATCAGGTAGTTCAGGTAGCGCGAGCCTGCGCGGATATTGGTTTTGGGATCGGTGAGCTTTTCTTCGGCCAGCGAGTTCTCGTCGTCCTTGACGCCGTAGCGCGCCGCCGTCGGTGGAATCAGCTGCATCAGCCCGATGGCGCCTTTGGGCGAAACCGCCCGCGTATTAAAACCGGACTCGGTGGCAATCACGGCCTGTAGCAGTTCGTAGTCGATGCCGTGGGTGGTGGAGGCTTCGCGGATCAGGTGCTTGACCGCTTTGTAGCTGGGCGAGATTTCAAAATACGCCAGCAGCTTGGGCGGCGCGCCCGCTGCGCCCATTTTGGGGGCCGGTTTGGCGGGGCTGATCTCCTTGCCTTGGTCAAAGTCTTCAGCGCCCCGGAAAAAAAGCTCGTAACGCTCATCGGACTTTTTTGTCGAAAAATGCCCGGCGCCCTTGCCATCGACGTAGCCCCAGACATCGGCCCGCGCAGGCTTGGCCAGCCAGGCTGTCAGCAGCACGCCCAGCAGCGCCAGCGCCAAAGTCCGCCAGCGAACCGCGCCGCGTCCAACCAACGTGCAGGCACCTGCGGCCCGCCCCTGAAACAATTCCAAATGTTGCAATGCCATAAAAAACTCCCTGTGTTGTGATTCAAATATCAACCTCCACCGCATCTCCGTGCAGTTCCATCAATTCGCGCCGGGCTGCCGCTTCGCCTTTGCCCATCAGTTTGGTGATGAGGCTCTCGGTCTGGCCAAAATTCTGGTTGCCCAAACGCACCGGCATCAGGCGGCGCGTGTCGGGGTTGAGCGTTGTGTCCCATAGCTGCTCGGCGCTCATCTCGCCCAGCCCCTTGAAGCGGCTGATGCTCCAGGCGGTGTCGCGCACGCCGTCTTTGCGCAGCTTGTCGAGAATGGCGGTCAATTCGCCTTCGTCGAGCGCATAGACCTTGGACGCGGGCTTTTTGCCGCGTGCGGGCGCATCGACCCGGTAAAGCGGCGGGCGCGCCACATAAATATGTCCGGCGTCTATCAGCTTGGGGAAATGGCGGAAAAACAGCGTCAGCAGCAGCACCTGAATGTGCGAGCCGTCCACATCCGCGTCCGACAGGATGCAGACCTTGCCGTAGCGCAGGCCGCTCAAATCCGGCGTGTCGTTCGGGCCGTGCGGATCGACGCCGATGGCCACCGCAATGTCGTGAATTTCGGTGTTGGCGAAGAGCCGGTCGCGGTCCACTTCCCAGGTGTTGAGCACCTTGCCGCGCAGCGGCAAAACGGCTTGATTTTCTTTGTTGCGGCCCATTTTGGCGCTGCCACCGGCTGAATCGCCCTCGACCAGAAACACCTCGTTGTGCGCCAAGTCTTTGCTTTCGCAGTCGGTGAGCTTGCCGGGCAGCACGGCCACGCCCGAGCCTTTGCGCTTTTCGACCTTTTGGCCCGCTTTCTGGCGGCTTTGCGCGGCCTTGATGGCGAGTTCAGCGAGCTTTTTGCCGTAATCGACGTGCTGGTTCAGCCAGAGTTCCAACGCCGGGCGCACAAAGCTGGACACCAACCGCACCGCGTCGCGTGAATTGAGGCGCTCCTTGATCTGGCCCTGAAACTGCGGGTCCAGCACCTTGGCGCTCAGAACATAGCTGGCGCGGGCAAACACGTCTTCGGGCATCAGCTTGACGCCCTTGGGCAGCAGCGAGTGAAAGTCGATAAAACTCTTGACGGCGGTGAACAGCCCGTCGCGCAGCCCGCTTTCGTGCGTGCCGCCCGCGCTGGTCGGAATCAGGTTGACGTAGCTTTCGCGCACCGGCTGGCCGTCTTCGGTGAAAGCGACGACCCAGCTCGCGCCCTCGCCTTCGGCAAAGGTTTCGTGCGCGGCGTTGGCAAAACCCTCGCCGTCAAACGGTGGAATCACGGTGTCGCTGCTCAGGGTTTGCAACAGATAGTCGCGCAGGCCACCTTTGTAGAGCCAGGTTTGCGCGTCTTTGGTTTTTTCGTTCGTCAGCGTGACGCTGACGCCGGGCATCAACACGGCCTTGCTGCGCAGTAAATGCGTCAGCTCGGCCATCGGCAGCGCGGAGGATTCAAAATATTTGGCGTCCGGCCAGGCGCGCACCGTGGTGCCGGTTTTGCGGTCGCCGGGGCCGTTGGGGCGTAATTCGAGCGGCTCGATCACGTCGCCGCCCGAGAAAACCAGCCACGCCACCTGGCCCTCACGGTGCGAGCTGACTTCGAGCCGGGTGGACAGCGCATTCGTCACGCTCACGCCCACGCCGTGCAGGCCGCCGGAAAAGCTGTACGCGCCGCCATTGCCCTTGTCGAACTTGCCGCCCGCGTGCAGCCTTGTGAAAACCAGTTCGACGACTGGCGCTTTTTCTTCCGGGTGCAGGCCGAACGGAATGCCGCGCCCGTCGTCTTCGATGGTCACCGAGCCGTCAAGGTGGAGCGTGACCTTGATTTTTTTGCCGTGCCCGGCCAGCGCCTCATCGGCGGCGTTGTCCAGCACTTCCTGGATGATGTGCAGCGGATTGTCGGTACGCGTGTACATGCCGGGGCGCTGTTTGACAGGCTCCAGGCCCTTGAGCACGCGGATGGAACCTTCGGAATAAACGGGGGAAACGGTAGAGATTTTGTCGGCCATGGCAGTTCAAGTGTGTGCCGAAATTGTAGTGCGGCCTGCAAAATCAATGGTTTAGCTCTGAAACACCTCAGCTGCGGGCGGTTTTCGTTACAGTCGCCCCATGACTTCAAGCGCTGCTTCGACCCCCAAAACCCTCTCCATGCTGCAGGTGCTGATCTGCGGCGCGGCCATTGTCACGCTCTCGATGGGCATACGCCACGGCTTTGGCCTGTGGCTGCAACCCATCACGCAGGCCAAGGGCTGGACGCGTGAAACCTTTGCGTTTGCGCTGGCGGTGCAAAACTTGTCGTGGGGCGTGTGCGGCATTTTTGCGGGCATGGCGGCGGATCGTTTTGGCGCGCTGCGGGTGATTGCGGGCGGCGCGGTGCTGTACGCGCTGGGGCTGGTCGGCATGGCGCTGTCGCCAACCGGGCTGATATTCACGCTGACCACGGGCGTGTTGATAGGCGCGGCGCAGGCGGGCACGACCTACGCGGTGATTTACGGCGTGATCGGGCGCAACATTTCCGCCGACAAACGCTCCTGGGCGATGGGCGTGGCGGCGGCGGCGGGTTCGTTCGGGCAGTTTCTGATGGTGCCGGTCGAGGGCTTTTTGATTGGCAACTTTGGCTGGCAAAGCGCGTTGCTGGTGCTGGGCGGCGCGGTGCTGCTCATCATGCCGCTGGCGCTGGGCTTGCGCGAAAGCGGTCTGGCCGCCCATCACGCCGCCCGGCGTGAACAGACGATTGGCCAGGCGCTGCGTGAAGCGCTGAAATACCCGAGCTTTCAGCTGTTGATGGCGGGTTATCTGGTCTGCGGCTTTCAGGTGGTGTTTATTGCCGTTCACATGCCCAGCTATTTAAAAGACAAAGGGCTGTCGCCGCAGGTGGCGAGTTATGCGCTGGCGCTGATTGGCCTGTTTAACGTGTTTGGCACCTACGCGGCGGGCGCGCTGGGCCAGCGCATGGCCAAGCGAAAAATCCTCGCCGCTATTTACCTGTCGCGGGCGGTGGTGATTGCGGTGTTTCTGGCCGTGCCGCTGAGCCCGGCCAGCGTGTATGTCTTTGCCAGCCTGATGGGCTTTTTATGGCTCTCGACGGTGCCGCCGACCAACGCGCTGGTGGCGCAGATTTTCGGCATCCAGCATTTGTCGATGCTGGGCGGATTTGTGTTCTTTTCGCACCAGATCGGCTCGTTTCTGGGCGTGTGGCTGGGCGGTTATTTGTATGACCGCAGCGGCAGCTATGACACGGTTTGGTATTTGGCAATAGCGCTGGGTGTGCTGGCGGCGCTGGCCAATCTGCCGGTGCGCGAAACGCCCATTGCCCGCAGCGCGCCGGGCCAGTTGCCGCAAGGCGCTTGAAATGGCCGCGAAAATCGCGCTGTGGCTGGTCGCGGTGGCCGCGTCGCTGGCGGTGTTTGCGCTCTACACCCGGCCTGAATTTATGCTGACGCTGGCCAATCAGGTCTGGGGCTGCTTTTAGGTGCCCAGCCCGGCGGCTCTGGGTTCGCCCCGGTATCGACGGCCTAGGCTCTGAGTAGAATGCACAACCACCCCTTCAGGCCGGTCTGCGGATTTTTCGGCCCAGACCGCCCTACCAACCGCGAAAAAACCAAGACATGAAACCCATTACCGGCAGCATTGTTGCACTGGCAACGCCCATGCATGAAGACGGCAGCGTGGACTATCCCACCCTGCGCAAACTCGTTGACTGGCACATCGCGGAGGGCACCGACTGCATCGGCGTCGTCGGCACCACCGGCGAGTCGCCCACCGTCAACGTCGAAGAACACTGCGAAATCATCCGCGTCGCCGTCGAACAAGCCGGCAAGCGCGTGCCCATCATGGCCGGTTGCGGCGCTAATTCGACCGCCGAAGCCATTGAGCTGGCCAAGTTTGCCAAACAAGTCGGCGCTGACTGCCAGTTGCAAGTCGTGCCTTATTACAACAAGCCCACGCAGCAGGGCCAGTACCTGCACTTCAAGGCGATTGCCGAAGCCGTCGGGGACCTGCCCACCGTGCTCTACAACGTGCCGGGCCGCTCGGTGGCCGATATGCAACACGCCACCGTGCTGCGTCTGGCGCAGATTCCCGGCATCGTCGGCATCAAGGAAGCCACCGGCAACATCGAACGCGCCCAGTGGCTGATCAAAGAAGTGCCCGAAGACTTCGCCGTCTATTCGGGCGATGATCCGACCGCCGTGGCGCTCATCCTGTGCGGCGGCCAGGGCAACATCAGCGTGACGGCGAACGTCGCGCCCCGGCTCATGAACGAGCTGTGCATGGCCGCCTTGGCGGGCAACGTCAAGCGTGCGATGGAGTTGCAATTCCTGCTCATGCCGTTGCACCGCAATTTGTTCGTCGAAGCCAATCCAATTCCCGTCAAATGGGCGATGGCCCGCATGGGCCTGTGCGGCCCGACCCTGCGGCTGCCCATGACGCCGCTGGAGCCGGGCAACGAAGCAGCCGTTGAAGCCGCCCTGCGCAGCTGCGGCCTGATCTGATTATTTAAGGAATTTCCCAGTGAAGACACCGACATTGCTTTCGCGTCCTGCCTTGATCAAAGTCCCGGCCCTGGCGGCTCTGGTGAGCGTGAGCCTGCTGGCGGGCTGCTCGAACCTCAAGGAGGTCATGGACGGCGAGCGCATCGACTACAAATCCAGCGGCAGCGCCAAAGCCCCTTCGCTCGACATTCCACCGGACTTGACGCAGCTCAGCCGCGACACGCGCTACGTTGTGCCGGGCACCGCCGTTTCGGCCAACAGCTACCAGGTCAGCCAGCCCACCCAGAGCGTGCCGACAGCGGCCACCGCCGTGGGCGACGTGCGCATTGAGCGCGCTGGTAGCCAGCGCTGGCTGGTGGTTGCCCGTCCCGCCGACAAGCTGTGGACACCGGTACGAGATTTCTGGCTGGAAAGCGGCTTTTTGCTGGCGCAGGACCAGGAAAACCTCGGCATCATGGAAACTGATTTCGCCGAAAACCGCGCCAAGCTGCCGCAGGACTTCATCCGCAACACGCTGGGCAAGGTGCTTGAAAGCCTGTATTCCACTGGTGAGCGCGACAAGTTCCGCACCCGGCTGGAGCGCCGCCCCGATGGCGGCACCGACATTTTCATCAGCCATCGCGGCATGCAGGAAATCGTCACCAACGTCAAGGGCGGCAGCACGGCGGGCGACGGCACCGTCTGGCAGCCGCGTGCGGTCGATCCTGAACTGGAAGCGGAATTTCTGCGCCGCCTGATGGTCAAGCTGGGCGTGACGCAGGAGCAGTCGAAAGCCCTGATGGCGACGGCCACGCCGCAGCAAACATCCCGCGTCGCGGTGGTCAACAGCCTGCCAGTCGTACAGATGGATGAAGGCTTTGAGCGCGCCTGGCGCCGCGTCGGTCTGGCACTGGACCGCACCGGCTTTACCGTCGAAGACCGCGACCGTAGCCAAGGCACATATTTTGTGCGCTATGTCGATCCGGGCGCCAACAAGACCGAGCCAGGCCTTTTCAGCCGAATTTTTAGCGGTGCAGCGCCTGTTGCAGCGCCGCTGAAATACCGCATCAGTGTCAAGAGCGAAGGCGAAAGCACCACGGTTTCTGTCCTTAACGCCTTGGGTACAGCTGAATCATCGGCCAATGCCCAGCGCATTGTTCAGGTGATTGCCGACGATTTGAAGTAAAAACTGGGGCAGGCGCCGCACGGCCCTGTCCTGCGGGCATAAAAAAAGGCCACCCGAAGGTGGCCTTTTTCAAGACAGCAAGGAATTACTTGGCTGCAGATGCGGCGGAAGCTGGTGCGGCTGCAGAAGCGGCATCCTTGGCTGCGTCCACAGCAGAAGCTGCAGCGGAAGCGGCTTCAACTGGAGCGGAAGCAGCAGGTGCAGCGACAACGGCTGGAGTTGGTGCTGGTGCAGGAGCTTCGGTCTTACCGCAGGCGGACAGAGCAGCAGCGGCAACAATAGCGGCCAAAACGAGAGATTTGTTCATTTTTAATATCCTTGATGAATTAAGAAAACAATTTTCGAAAACTGTCAAAACTGTCAAAATAAAACCCGAACCAAAATTCAAGTCATGCTTGACTGATAGAAAAGAAATCAGGCTCTTTTCTATCTAGATTTCAATTATATGCCGGATAGCTCAACAATAAAAACCCCCAAGAGGCCAAAACGTCGGCCCAACCGGGCTTGTGCAACCAGAAAACCACACTACAGGCCCAAAGTGTCGCCCTGAACCGATCAATCAGGACGCTGGCGCTGCCGACTCCAGCGGTATTTGCGCCAGCCAGCCTGCTTCATGCCACTCACCCAGTAGAGCAATGGCTGATTTGCTAGCCTTACGCAGGTCGCTGGCGGCCAAGTGACGCTGATCGGCCAGTCTGTACATCAGGCGGGCGTCGGCGCCTTTGGCCCGGTAGCTTTCGCCGTTCATGAACACATGGTCGCCGTCATACATCATGCGGGTACGCGCATCCAGCGCCAGTGTGTTCTGGCCCGCCTTGGCCGCTTCGGCGTCCCAAGGCTGATCCGGCTCGTCGAACCAGACCGTGGGTTTGGGCTCGGTCATGTGCTCGCCCAAGGCGCAAGCGAGCACCAGCGGGTCTTTGAGCGCTTCGAGCACGGCCTGACGGGCAAAACTCACCAAGCACTCGGGCAGCGCCGCTGGCGTGGCGGTGGCTGGCTGCGTCGGGTCGCGGTACATGCGCGGCAGGCCGGTGGGCTGCTTGCCGTCCTCATCCGGCGCGGTTTCTGCCTCGCTGAACTCGGCCAGGCGGTGCAGCATTTCAGCGGCCAGATCGCTCTGCACCGGGCAGCGAAAACCAATCGAATACGTCATGCAATCAGCTGGTTTGCCGTCCGGCCCGGTGCCGACTTCGGCGATGCCGTCGTGGGCGTAGCGCGGCGGCAGGTACAGCATGTCGCCCGCTTCAAGCACAAACTCTTCTTCCGGCTCAAAGTTTTGCAGGATTTTGAGCGGCACGTCCGGCTGCAGCGAAAAGTCTTTCTGGCGCCCGATGCGCCAGCGCCGCCGTCCGCTGGCTTGCAGCAAAAACACGTCGTAGCTGTCAAAGTGCGGGCCGACGCCACCGCCGGGCGTGGCAAACGAAATCATCAAATCATCCATCCGTGCATCGGGC